>NZ_VUNS01000032.1 GCF_009695545.1 Victivallis lenta
CGAACATTTTCGGAGAGCGATGGGCATTGGCGTACGACAAGTTGGATTTGGTTGGAGCGGATTCCACTCCAAGATGATTCAACTTGCCTCCGCAGGTTTTCAAACCTCCGCAAATCTCTCGCAGACTATTGGCCTGCGCCAACTGGCAGAAGATCATCGACACAAAATGTGCCCAACTGTCAAAGGACTGTTTTCGCTTGTCTCCATTGTGTTTCATGACTATTTCTTCAAATTCTCGCTTCGGTATCAAATCCAACACTTGACGAAAAAGACTGACTGATGTATTTTTCATTACGGAGCCTCCTTGTGGTTTAGGCAACCGTAATATACTATTACGGACAAGTTGGCTCCACTTTTTTCACCCCTTCAAAAGTTTGTTAGGACAGGTGTGTGAAAAAATATTATGCCAGTTGCTTTTCATTAAGTTGTTTTTGATAATTGCATTTTTTACCTCATTTTCAGATATTAGATGCAAATCTGCCAGAGGAGTCTTTTGGCATGATAGGTATAAAATTCTTATCTCAAGAGATATATTAGAGTTATTCAGAATGGTCGTTATAATAGATTGATCATCACTTTGCTTACAATTCCCTAAAATGACATTATTAAAATATTCAGGCCAATTATTATCGATATAATCAAGTAATTCTGGCAACATTGATTTTTTGACATAGGAATAATTTGCTTCTTGAAAATCTATAGAGTTAAATTCTTTTCCCATTTTTACTTGCAATACAACTTTTAAGACTTGAGTATTCAATGCATATGCATTGGTTCTATAGATATAATCAAAAACACGCAATGCACTTTGCGTTTCCGGTAAATCAAGGTTTTCAAATTGAATCTCTAATTTTTCAATCGCGTTTATGCAAGCATCTGGATTATTATGAACATCAATAAAACTAAAAACATGATCCATTTGAGTAAAATATGTTTTTAACGAACCGGTTTTATTTAATGCTTGTAACTGGTCATGGCAACCATCAAATAAAATTGCAAGATATTTATCTTTTCTTGAGAACGGCAGATCGGCTTGCGCTTCAATAATCTCCCAAAAATCTTGTCGGCTTCTGGTAATTATTCCAAAAAGCTTTTCAGGCCTGGAGTTAGGGTGATCAATATAGGCATCAATAAATTTCCTGCTTTCCATATCCAGCTTGGCTAACAATTGAATCATGGCATTACGCTTTTCAACCCATTTATCATTATCTGTAATTAATAATTTTGTTAGCAAATCAAAATTTAAAATGTATGATTTATCAAAGTACTGGATTTGCAATCGATCTATTATATTCTTTGTGTTTGCCAACTGGTAATTCCATGAAACTGGATTTTTACCAATAACAGACATCACAAATTCATTGTCTACAGAAGTGAGGCTTCCTTCATGAAAAAAAGAAATATAAGTATGATAATTTTCATCAATATATCCATTCCCAAGGAGAAAACCAATCAGCGATTTCAGTTTGGAATTCTCTTGCTTCAGTGGAATAGCTTGATTCGAAATCAATTCAGCTACCGTTATTGTTTTTAGCTTTGCCTTTTGTTTTTTGAGTTCAACAATCCTATTCTCTATTTCCTTTTTATTTTGCTCGTGAGTACGTTCAATTATTTTTTCTCTTTCGGAATATTTTCCATTTTTATCCTCTATTTCAGAAAAAGCAATATTCTCATCTTGATTTCTATAGCGTGAATAAAGATGGAGATATAGTGGCTTGGCTGAATATAACTGTTGCCACAAGCTATCTTCAGTACAATTCCAAAGAGGATATCGATTATCTAATGATATCTCAATGCATTGATCCGCATATTCATTTGCAATAAAAGATAAATAAAGTAATCGCAGTTCAGTTTTATTCTTTATCCATGTTTGTTCTGCTAAAGCAAGTTTATTATTTAGATCAGTCAGCTCTTTACTCAAGCATGTATCTTTTTCCTTTATATATGCAGATTTTTCTGAAAGTATACTCGCAAGGATACCTGAATTGTTGTGTAATAAAACAAAATCATCAGGGTAGAGATTTTTATAAACAATCATTCCAAAAAGTTTTTCAGGAATTAATTTTCCATCATTTAATACTTTATGGTAAAGAACATACTCATTACAAATCCCAACCAATAAACGCATTGAATCAATGAAAATCGAAACTTCCGATAAAAAATCCTTTGAAGGAATTGGAGATATTTCTTTATGCCGCACAAAAAAATCAATTAACTTATCTCCTGAATTTGAAATATTTACAATAGGAACTACAGGGATCATATAATCAAAAAACTTCGTCCTACTTTCATCTTTAAAAACATCATCACGCAATGCATAAATGAAAACGATACGATGTCCGATCTGTCTGGCATTGTTTAAAATCAAATTTATTTCACGCAGTTTTTGAAAGATCAGAACACTATCAAACCGATCAAGATCTTCAAAAATAACAGTATCAAACGCACCCGATTCAAAATAATAAATGATTTCATCCATATGCCGATTTAAGATAGAGGATGCATCCGCTTGGGATATTTCAAGCTCAACATTCGGAATATTTATTTTGAGCCAGCTCAATCTACTACAAAACCGAACAATCCAACTTATAAAAATAATAATTAAAATGAAAGAAATTATTTGAATGGAAAGAACTGGCCAAAGTAAGTTATAGTTGGAGACATATGCACTATATAAATCTGAGTTGATGAAAGATAGCCCACCCATCAGCACAATACATCCAGCGAGTACATTAAACACAATAGTGCGTTTGGCAATATTCCATATCCGACGAAAGCGAGAATATGGAATTTCGTTTGGTGGCGTATGGTAAATTAACTGCTGAAGAATACTTAGTTCTAATTGTCTTTGCAAAATATTACTGTTATCTCGATTTTCATTCCCATCCATATCATGTTCATTATCGACACAAAATGAAGCAAGCGAAATGTTAACAGTCTTACTTCTGTAGTAAGGGTTCCTCTTCAAAAAAGTTTTTATAATTGAACTTTTTCCAGAACCGTATGCACCCGCGATTGCAATGTTTTTCACATTAGGATCGTATAATGCCGATAATAACATTTCTTCATATGGTTCGATTTTTTCATAATAATCCACTGGAGCCAAATTGTGATATGGTGTTTCATCAATGTTCTGTGAATTCTTCTTCCAGTAACATTTATGCATTAGCCATTGCTGTATTCTATTCTTATATGCTAATCGAGAAAATAAATATATAGCAATACTTGCCCCAGTGAAAGTACAGAAAACCAAGAAAGAATTTTCCGTTAAATATTGAATCATATTTCTATACATCTGTTTTATTCCTTGGAATATTTATCCATGCTGCTTGGTAAAGCTATATACTTGGGCAAATATTACTTTCTGTGGAAGCAGGTACCGTTTTGCGGTTAGTAAATTGATTGGCAGTCCGATACAATATAATATCAGATTTGTCAATGACTGTAAAATAGCATTATAGAACGATGATTTCAACCCAAATGAGATTTTCAGAAAACTAATACTGGATTGATTTTCAGAAAGATCAGAATTGCACCGCACGTAATTTTAAAGAAAATTATTTTAAAATCAATTTTTGGGCCATCCGAGAAAATGTGAGTTTATATTTGAAGGAAAGCACATCTAGCTACCTGAGCTATTTTATCTTTTAAATTAAGGCTTTGCAAATTTTCGGACAGTTCTGCACACGATTTTGTGCTCGGTTGCGAAGAAGTACTTCGACATAGCCTCCTGTGTCAATTCATCAGAAATCATGATGGTTCAGAGAGGGAATCTCTGTTCAACTGCGTGGGAAAGAAGTATCGCTACCGTTTCCGTTTCTAAGAACACCGTTGTACTTTCACGGAAGAAACCATCGAAGCGGATATCGTCGGAACATATCGTCAGGCTGAAATTGCGCTTCAGGAATGATTTTCTGGCATTTATGAAAGCGACTTATCCGGAGATCACCGCCATGACGGCGGTTCGGAAATGCCATTGCAAAAGTTATGTTGCTTACCTGATCAGTCAAAGATGTCACATTTCAGGCCCAGCGTAACGATGGAATCATCCGCGCCGGTTACAGGCAAGAATACAAACTGGTCGGCAAGACCATTCATGCGATCTTCCGGGATGACGAACTTTCGGAGTTCTGCCGTCCGCTGTTTCTGGTTGCCGCCGTGACCGATTTAACTGAAGGTGACATCTGTACTTTGAAATGGGATGAGATTTCATGGGCAACCCGGATGATCTTCCGCAAGCGCCGCAAAACCGGCGTCGATATGGCGATTCCGATTCTGTCGGCTTTGGAGAATTATCTGAAAACTCTTCCGCGATACGGAGAATATGTATTTCCGGTACATGCCGAAATGTATCTGCACGATGCTTCGCTGGTTTCGTACCGAATCAAGCGTTTTCTGGAAGGGCTCGGAATCAAAACGACGAAAAAGCCGGAAGGCCGCCGGGCGATCAGCGTCAAGGATCTGCATTCATCACTGCTTTATAATCTATTGGTATATCATACAGGATTGCTTGTGATGATGGCAGGTCAACTGATTTCAATGATCGTGCCGCAGCCATAATACCCTCCGCCCGCCACAAACTGGGGAAGATTCGCAGCAAGTTCATCCATCTGGTTGCGATGAGCGTGGACGTGTCCCGCCAGTACCGCTTTCAGCAAAGGTTCGCTTTTCAACCGCCGGACAAATTTCAGTGTCACGGCATCCGTCGGAGCGTATCTGCAACCGGCACTCGGAAGATTCTCCGGGATGGCGCACAAGCTGAAATCCCTGACGTTTTCCTCATCCCGAAGCATCGCAAGCACTCCGGGCGTATAGATCGGAATGTGAATCAGCAGAATCATCGGCAGCCCCCTGGCGGCTTCCGCATTAAAGAAGTCGAATGATTCCTCCGGGAAAAATCCCGAGCTGTTGTCAATGGCGATAAAGTTGACTCCGCCGATGATTCTGGAAGCAAAATCGAGTCTGTCGGCAAAAATTTTCGGAACTTCCCTGCGTGCTTCCTCCTGCTCCTCCGGGCTCTCCGGATGCTGGCCGGAATAATTGGTGTATTCGTGATTTCCCGCACACAGGAAACAGTTCACTCCGGCCAGCTCCAGAAGCCGTTCCGCCGCCTCAAGATTGGCGGGAGAATAGAAATCAATCAGATCCCCGGTATGGAGCAGCAGGAGACCGTTTCGTTTCGCGTAAAGGAGCGCATCCAGAAAATAAGTGACGTTGCGCCCGACATTGGCGTAAACGTATTCTCCCCAGCGCCGAAGCGCCACATCGTATTTGGCCCGGCAGTCCCGGCCGTCGGAAAAGAGCAGATGGGTATCCGAAATATGGAGACAGCGCAATCTCTCCTTCAAGCCGACCTGAAGTGTGACGGTGGAATACTCCGGCGAGGCGGCAATTGGAATATATGACATCATTTTCCCCTTTCAGCGTTCAGAAATGAAATGCCGGTCGGCGCCGTCCGGCGTGAGCAATGCGTAACCGGTCGAAGGGACGGCGATTTCCCGTATTCCCGGTGAAAACGTTTCTTCCCGGAGGAGGGACCCGAATATGTCGAAAATCTTCACCGCCACACTGGATTGCACCCGCAGAAAAACACCGTCCCGCCAGCTTGCATTGACGACGACCACGCACCCGAGGCCGCGCGGCGGCTCGATCACCTGCCCGTCCGCATAAACGGCGATCAGCATTTCATCGCCGAGCGTGCTCGACACCACAGGATAGCAATGCTCCGGATGCGAAGCGCTTAAACGGCCTTTCAGCAGAAGTTCACGGTATTCCCCCGTAAATTTCAGATAACCGGCCAGCGCCCGCCGGACTTCCTCCGGCGCGTCGGCGAGCCGGACGGAAATCTGCGGCACGGAGAAAAGCGTATTCAGGAGCTGGCGCAGAATGACCGGAACTTTTTCCGCGGGATGCCAGGTCATCATATCGGCATGAACCGCCGTCGGAACAGCAGTCAACCGCAGATCGACGGTGCGCATGCGGTTCTGGAATTCATCTCCGGGGCAGTCCTGCGCCCGAAGAATATTGCAGTGCTGCCGGATGGACGGCCCGCTGTAAAACTGCCGGAACTCGATCAGCACGTCCTTCCGGAGGCTGCACAATTCCGAATGGATCTCATCAAGCAACCGGTCAAGCGCCATTTCCAGAGAACGGAAATCCCGTCCGGCGGCATCTTCTTCCCCCATCGGATCTTTCCTGCCCAGCAGGTGGACCTGATCGATGAAATCCAGTTTCAGGCCCGCCAGCCCGTAATCCGACACCAGCCTCCGGCAGACTCCGACGAGGTGCCGCCGGACTTCCGGGAAACGCGGATCGAGAATGGCAAACGAATCGTTTTCGAGCAGGTATTTTCCCCGGAATTTCTCGTAAACGGCGGCGCATTTTTTCCCGACGAACGGAAGCCCGACCCAGAGAAGGCATTCGACGCCATACTCCCCGCAGCGTTCTGAAAAGGCCGCAAGATCGGGAAATTTTGTCTGATCCGGCAGCCATTCCCCCGTAGAGGACATGTCATCGCCGCCGCCGTTCCCGGCGCATTGCCAGCCGTCGTCGATGATGATGTTTTTCAAACCGGCGGCCGCCGCTTCCGGAAGTTCCTTTTCCAGTTCGGCCTGAGAAACCTCCTTCTGAAACTGATACCAGGTGGAGTAGACCGGAAGGAAGGCCGATTCCGGGACCGGTGCCGGAGCATACTGCCGGGTCTGCCACTCTGCCAGATCGGCGAGCACACAATCGTATGCCAGTTTCCGGCGGTCGATTTTCACTTCAAAGGAAAATTCGACAGCCGGGTCGGAAGCGGTCGTATTGAAGAAAAGTTCACACTCGATATATTCTCCCGACACTCCGCAGGTCGCCAGCACCGTCCGGCAGCATTCGGAACATGCGAACGCCAGGCGGTTCCGACCGGCTTCGTTCGCAAATACGTAAAGCAGCTGATTGTGGGTGACGGCATACGGAAATTTTCCGCCGTTCCACCAGCCGGGGAAAAAATGGTGGCAGTCGGTCATATTTCTGCGGGGCATCCACTTGATCTGCATGTCCCGCCACGGGACCCGGAACTCCAGACGGCAGGCGGGAAGCCTGCCGGGCTGAACGTTGCGGAAGTGGAATCCGGCAATACAGATTTCCTCCGCTTC
Organism: Victivallis lenta; assembly: GCF_009695545.1. NCBI lineage: Bacteria > Pseudomonadati > Lentisphaerota > Lentisphaeria > Victivallales > Victivallaceae > Victivallis > Victivallis lenta. The sequence goes on from NZ_VUNS01000032.1 coordinate 7,137, forward strand.
CCGGCGGCATGTGTAATCGCACGTCCATCCGTCCGCCAGGCCGGTGAGCCGGAAATCAAACCACGGTGTCTGAAAGTCCATAAGATCATTTCTCCAATGTGACGGCAAGAATGAGCGGAACACCTCCACCCGCGGAAATCGCCTCAATGGATTCCAGCCGGGCGGTTCCCTGCTGATCGACACCCTGCGCCGTCATGCCTCTGGCCCGGACATTGTTCTCCCAGGCGAAAACATATCCGCCGACTCCTTCGCCCCATTGTCCCGGAGCCGCAGCTTTAAACAGTCCGCTTGCCAGTGCCGCCGGAAGATATTCCAGAGAATCGCTTCCCGGCTTGGCTTTCCATTCGCCGATTTGCGCACGGTTGAAAACCTCAATATCCCGCGTCTGCCCATCCGTGAAATGCAGACGGTAGGTCAGCACCCGACCGTTCCGGCTGTAACAGCTTCCGTGCAGGAAGAAGATGCGGCGGAACGAACCGTCTCCGGGAACCGGAATCCGAACCGACTGCGGCTTCTGCGGTCTCTCATGACCGCGCAGCATGACAAGCCCTTTGGCATTGAACGTGAAAGGAACTCCGCAGATTTGAACCGGCTTTCCAGCCGCCGGGAATTTCCAGCGGTCCTGCCGCGCATCCGGCAGAGAGTCGTTCAGCGGCTGGTTGACCACTTTCGTCAGGTCGACCTGTACGCACCTGCCGACTTTGAACTGCCGTCCCGGTGTTTGAACGGCGGGCTTTCCGGCGGGAGCCGGTGCGGGAGACAGCGAAACGGTCGGCTGAATCGTTCCGCTGAAAGGAGACGGTTCCGGCAGTTCCGGCAGTTCGATGCGGACGACCGCCGCGCCTTTTGGAATCGGAATAGAATAGTCGCATCCCCATGCGCCGGCGGTAAACTTCGCCGGAGTCTGATTGACCGAAACGGCATCCGGCTTCACCTGAGAAACGATCACCAGCGTGTCATCGGTTTCCGCTCCGAGCTCAATTCGTGCCGTGCGCGTTCCCCGGTCGTAGGAGCCCTGATAGAGCCGCATTCTGCCGAAATCCCCGATCCAGACCGGATCATTCTGCGCGATGATGTGCGGGAGTGAGTTTACCCGCAGCGGCCAATCCCAGAAGTGACTGCCGCCGTGATATTTTTTCCATGCTTCGGCAGGAACGGAAGACGGGCCTTCATCGGCGAGATAATCCACGGCGAAGGTACGGTACATCTCCCGCACCTCCTCTTTCGGAGCGCGCAGAAACGCCATGAGCTTCAAAGAGTTGTGCGCGTTGCAGATGCGTGCTCCGTAGGCGGGCGACACCAGGTAATCCGGCTGGAAGAAGCCGGGCACGCGCCGCTTCTGCTCGTTCAGGATCGCCAGCGTGCTTTCCGGCAGGAAACGCGTCAGCATGCCGAAGAACGGGTGGTCATAGCTGACGCATCCGGCCAGCTGCCAGGGCGCATTCCACGCATTGGGATTTTCCGGTTCCCAGTCCAGCGTGAAAATTCCCCGGTTGTCCACTCCGAAATGCCAGCCGCCGTCGCCGTCCGGCCACTCTTTCCCGCCGGTGTTGTGCAGATGCCGTGCAACAACCGGAATATTGGGATTGAGAAGCGCGGTTGTCGAAGCGGTCTGCTTGGCGGCAAAATAGAGCGCGTTGTCCTCCAGTTCCTCATCTTTCATCGCCTGCGCCAGACGGTACATGATGGAGTAGCACCGGAATCCGTCCCCGTACATATCGCTGGAGAGGATGATGCCCGTATTCGTACAGTTCATGCCGGGGGCGCGCCAGGTCTGGCAGAACGGAACGGCGGAGTAATACTCCCGCAGCCGGTTCCAGTGCCGTTCCACCAGGTCCCACCGGCCGAACCACTTGCCCTGCGCCAGCGGAAACTGCAGCAACTGCATGTTGAATGCCGTCATGTCTCCTTTCATGGGGGAACCGTGACGGAAACCGCGCCAGCCGGCGAGCCATGCGCTTTTCCCGGTCGCCGGTTCGATATGAAATGTCGGGATCAGCCAGCTTGCGTCGCCGCGGGCCCGGCCGTAGAAGGCTTCTCCTCCCGCAATGCGGTCGAGCTGTCCCGGAGTCTGAAAGACATTCAGCGTTTTCCGGCTGCGTTCATCCATCAGCAGCCAGCCGTGCATCAGGCCGAGCGCCTGGTCGGAGAGATGGTTTTCCCGCCACTCGTCGGAGATGGAGCGTTCGCTGATGACGCGGTTGTACTCGGCGATCAGCTCCTCCTCGCCGTCGGGCCGCAGCGGGATGCGATCCAGCAGATCGGGAGCTTCCAGCCGGTAACTCAGCAGTTTCCCCTTTCGGAAACGGAAAGGTCCGAATTTGGTCATCAGCGGGCTTTTCTCCAGCGGGTCACATCCGGCAATCGAACTCTTTCCCGATAAAGCCTGGCTGAAAAGCGGGGGAAAAGGGACATATTCACTTGCCTGCGGAGCCAGTTTCACTGCCGAAATCACACGGTTCCAGACCGTGATCCGCCCTTCGCGGTCATTGGCATGAAATTCCTCCATTTCAAGCGGAAAATAAGTCAGCAGGGGAACAACTGCGGCAATCTGTCCGGCCACCTCTCCCGGAACGGCCTGCCAGCTGCCCCATGCGGGGTCCTGCGGAGCCGCGCCGTACAGAGTTGCCGCGGCGAACTTGCCGACGCCGCCTTTCCGCCCGATGCGCAGACTTCCATCTGTGACGCGCAGTGAGTGCGGCCGTTTTTCAAATACCAGCAGAACCGGCATCTTGGCTGCCGGATTCTCCCAGCAGAGGACGAGCCAGTTCGCGCTGAGCCGGGACGGGTCAAAGTGTTCCACAGGAAAAATTCCGATCTTTCCGTCACACTCCGCGATGATCCCGGCCGGAGCGCAAGGATATTGAAGCGTGTTGTCGGAGACGGCGACGGTTTCGGAAGGGAAATCATAGAGGACTCCGGGCGCCAGCGCGCTCCAGTATGCGGTAACATCATGTTTCCGGCTGCCGTCAAGAGCTTTGAACTGAAATTTCCGGACGGAGTGAGTCCATGAGCCGCTCTCCACGCTGCTTTCGGCGGAAGTCATGCCCGGAATGTCGAACGAAACACTCCAGCCGTCCTTACTGTCCGTATATGGCTGGAATTCATTGCCGGAATCGGCATAAAGAGAGGTCCCGGTCGTATTGGTGCAAAGAAGCGTGTGCCAGCTGCCTTCAAAACCGAACACTCCGACCGCATAGGTTCCCGCGCCGGGCCGGACGACAGGCGAACGCCCGTCGCGGATATACACGGCACGCGCGAATTCCCCGCGCAGTTTCGTCCCTGCAAGGGAATGAAGATAGCACTGATAGAAATTCCCGGCGTTGTAATCATTCCGCCACGTCTCTTTCAGGCGCGTCCAGCGTTCCTTCAGTTCATCCGTGCTGATGGAACTCCCCTGCGAGTTGCGGAATTCCGCGAGACGCTGAAACGCCTGAAACTCCCGGTCCAGTTCCAGCAGCGACGCACCGAGCCGCGCGCGCTCCTCGGCAAGGGCGGTATAATAACCGACCGCCCGTTCGATTTCGACCGGATAAACCGCGGTACCCGTTTTATGCAGCTTCAGCAGTTTCTGCAATGCCGTGATCTCGCTGTCGGCGGATGAGTGCAAGCCGAATTTTGCAAGTCCCTGCATGTTGGTGCGCCAGTCGGTGAAACGCGCCGCAAGCTCTTTCGGAAGCCGCTCGATCCGTCCCTTCCGGTCCCAGCCGCAATAATTGGGGCTGAGCGCATTTCCGGCGAATCCCTGATAAAGATTCATCAGGAAGTCACGGTATTCATCGGCCTTGCCGAGCCGCTTGCGCCAGCTGTCGAGCATCTGCTGAAATTCAAAACTGTTCGGCGAAAACCGGGAAAGCACCACAAAACCCAGATCGGCCTGCTCGTTTTTGAGGGCCTCCGCGGACTTTTCCGGTACGGCAGGCTTTTCGCCGGGACGTGCGGTATCCACGGTGATTTCCTCAATCCACAGTTCACCGGTCACTTCGCGCAGGCCGCAGATCAGCCAGCCGTCAAAGTCGGCGGGAGCATCGAACGAAAACGAAATGGTTTTCCAGTCGAAATCCCCGCTCAGATCGAACGGCTTGGAGAATTCTTTCCATTGTCCGGAAAAATTTCCCACCAGCATGAGCCGGACTCCCTGCCAGTATGCCTGCGACTTTGAAATGCCCTTCCCCCTGATCTTTGCGCTGAACGTATAATGCTTGCCGCGTTTCGCCTTGAAAAAGAGCTGCGCTTTGGGAAACGAGTCTTTCTTTGTGTCCGTGCCGTTCAGATAAAAGCCGCCGTCGCGGAATTCCGCCTGCTGTTCCAGACGCCATTCCCCCCGCGGCGGGAAAAGGATGTCGGGAACCGCCCCCAGATACAGCGGCAACAACACAAGAGCGGAAAAAGTGATATTTTTACGCATTGTCCAATGCCTTTTTCATCAGAAACTCAAATCCCGCTGCCACTTCGTCCCGACACTCACGGAGTGTACGCTCCCATCCGCCCGGCAGTAGTTGGCCATGCGCGAGGAGCTGTGATTGTATCCCAGCGGACGGGTCTCCCCGATGTCCATCGCGTGTGTCCGGGTGCAGTCATAGTTTTCCGCGCCGCAAATCGGGGCAGCCGGATAGATTGTACCGTCCGCCTTTCTCTCCATCTCGATGAAGAGAACGCTCCTGCCCGGCAGTTTGGAGATCCGGTGGTAGGTCACTCCAGCACCGGACTGCGCCCCATTTCCGTTGCACTCCATCCAACCGGACCCGGAGTCGGTCGACTCACGGGAGTTCAGCAGCGCCGCGTAACTGCCGGTGTAATACATATTTCCGTCCGCCTTGTGCGGATACACAACATCTGCCGGACAGCGCATCAGGTTGGGCTTTTCATGGTACATGATTCCCCAGGCCTGTTTGTCCGTTTCGGCCAGTCCCAGATACGGAATCAGATAGAGATCGGGAATTCCTGACCATCCCGACGTATACGCGGTCAGTTTGGTGTTGTGATTGTAGGTCGGCAGAAAATCGTCGTTGTCATTGCAGTACATGTACACCCCCTGGCCGATCTGCTTCATCTGGCTGATGCACGAGGAAGCCCGCGCCCGGTCCCGCGCCTGATTCAGCGCCGGCAGCAGCATTGCGGCAAGAATCGTGATGATCGCTATCACTACGAGCAGTTCAATAAGAGTGAAATTCCATCTCTTTCCCATGATTATCTTCCTTTTTCTGTTATGTTAGGAGATTTATTACCGAAACGCTTCATTGTGAAAAGCCTTCGGGATAATCATCTCCGGTGATCCCTGGCCGACCGCCATTCCCCAATAGATCTCTTTTTCGCATTTGACGGGTTCCAGTGCGATAATCAGCGTATGGCGGCCGGGACTCAATCGAACAAAGCGTTTATACTGGTTCAGCGGCGCGCCGAAAAGGGTCGGGCTGAAGATCAGCATCCGTTCCAGGCAGGCAAACTGCCCGTCTCCGGGCCGCGGGGCATCGGTCATGGTCCGCTGGCGTCCGAAAAGCATATCGCGGTCATCATGAAGCTCCTGTTGTTCCTGATCGAGATAGACCTGGTTCGAGGTCGGAGAATTGAACATGATCGTGTATTCGCCTTCCCGTTCGATATTGAAACGGAATCGCAGCACAACCTGACCGCCGTCTCCCCGGTACTCCTCCGGGACTTCCAGCCTGCCGTTGATCGGCAGAAACTGTCTCGTTTCCCACGACAGTTCGGCGGGACACACGCGGTACCAGGCAAGATTGTGCTGAAACGCCACCTCTCCCGCAATCCTGTACGCGTCGAAATCCGGCGCTTCCGCCGCGCTCCGCGCCGCCGGTGCGGAAATGCGCCGGCGCAGTTCGCCGATCTGCCCGGAAAATTCCTGGATTGTATCGGCGCATGCGATTCCGCTGATCGCGGAGGAGCGCACCACCATTTTATCTCCGACGGGAGCCAGCCATTCGTCTGAAATGCAGTCGGGCTTGAGCAAACCGAGGAGTGCGCCGGCGGTTGCGGCCGTGCAATCGGTATCCATGCCGCAATTCACCGCGGTGCAGATCGTCCTGCCGAAATCGCCGTTTCCGGCAAGCAGCGCCAGAACGGTGAACGGCACATTGATGCGTACATCGCTCTTACATTCATTGGCGAACCGCTCGAAAAGCGCATTGCGGGCCGTGACCCAGTCCCGGGACTGATCCCACAACTCGACGGCCGCGGAAATTCCCTGAGCCAGAATGCTCTCCGCGGGAATATGCTCCAATCCCGCCCGAATCAATACCCGGACATCCGATTCGCGGAAAGCCAGCGCTTCCATGACGGCAAAGAAAACTTCCGCCCATACACCGTCGCCGTCGTGATCGATACAGGCGTCTTCATAGGCCCATGCCGCGGCCCGTTCCGCATCGCCGGGAGCGAGGCAGGCCCAGAGTTCGCTGCGGATCGCCGCTCCCATTCCGCAGGTGAAATGATTGTCGAAGCTGCCGGAAAACGGGGGGCGGATTCCCAGCGAAAGATTGCGCATCGCCACGGCGTATTCGTCGACATGGAAATTCATATGCTTTTCCCAGATCCCCGCAAGCACTTCCCGGTCCGCCGCCGGTTTTTCCATTTTCAGGAGGGCGGCGACGTACATCGCCTGAAGCTCAAGGTCGTCGTTGGGCATGGCCTCCTGCGGCACCGGATCGTAAAAGGTGAGATGATTGATCTGCGGGAATCCCTCATAGGGACCGCCCAGAGTCCCGCCGATATTCTTTCCGTGCCAGCAGGCCATCAATTTTTGTTGATAGAGTTCTTCGTTCATCGCTTGCATAACCTCCAGATTTGAACCATATTTATTATACCACAGAAGCAATGTGCATCAAATGTCAAATCAAAGCGAAATATGGAAAATAGTATCAAAAAGCGAATTCCGGAATATCCGCAGATTCTAAGTTCCAGCATAGTTTTCGGGCATTTCATAATGAAATCCGACCGAAAATGGAGCAAACTTCTGCTTGACCGCCCCGGAATTCTGCTTTCTGTCCGAGGAGAGGGAGAAATCTTCTACCGGAACGACATTCTGGAGATCAATCCCGGCGAGGCGGTCGTATATTCCGCGCTCCCCAAGCATCTGTTCCATGCGGTCAGCGAGTGGGAGTGCTACTGGTGCCATTTGCCGGAGGAGTTCCTGTCCGAATTAACCTCCTGCCCGGAGAACACCCATGTGCCCGGAGTATGGCTCGTCCATTTCGGCCAACAGTCCCGCGAAAGGATTCTGGCGGAATTCCGGGAATGTTATCTGCTGTATCTGGAGTCGAAGGAACAATTCGCGCCGGGTATTTCCGGGCTGTTGAAGGTCATATTGCGGCGCATGGTAAATGAGCTCAATATTTCGGAAAGGGAAAACGCGCTGTCACAGGTTTTCGAGCCGCTGCTCCAGGAACTGAATCCGCCCTGGAAAAAATTGAATCTGACTGAACTGGCCCGGATGTGCAAAATGTCCAGAGCGACTTTTTTCCGGCATTTCAGGGAATTTTACGGCTGCACGCCGATCCAATATCGGGATAATATCCTGATCTTTCATGCGAAACACCTTCTGGTTTATTCCGCCCTGAGGATCACGGAAATTTCCGATCGGATGGGATTTCCGGATCAATTCTATTTCTGCAAGTTCTTCCGGGCCAAAACCGGATGCTCTCCAAGCCGGTTCCGGATGCAGATGCGGAATATGAAAACCGCTTTCGGCTGCGACGATGAAGAGTAGAAAAGAGCAGCGCTCCCTTTGAAGTCGCCCGGGGATATGACCGGAAACGCAACCAACAGCAGAAAAAATTCTAATCACATATGATAAATATCAAAACCATACAATAATAAAGTAATGCAATGAGATTTCATTGATTTCAGGCGTTTTATTTTCAAAACTCAATCCCTGCATTCCTCCGAAAACTGGCTTGCGCGGTGTCCATCCGGTTAGCCTCAGCGAAGTTCGCGGCAGGGGCCCGGCTGCATGCCAGTCGCCTGGCGGAAAACCGATGATAGCGAAATCGGCGAGGAGTTTTCTATAGGAAGTTGCATCTATTTTGCTAACCCCCAAATTCGCTTACTGCAAAGAGTTGGCCGGCAGGAACCTGCATTCGGCGATGGTAGTCGGTCCTCTATGACACTTGGAAAATTTGCAATGTGGCGAAAAGGTATATTAAGAGTTGGTAACACAAGGTTTCTTACGTATCCGCCAATCAACAGCCATGCAACTTGTTTTTCCTGTCAATGGAAGTTTTCTCAGAATTAAAATTTTGGCAGAAACAAGCTCCCCGGAAACGCCACCTTTTGTAATTCCGTTTGCGAACGGGGTATTACGTTTTATTTCCAACTCCTGATTTTCTGATGAGAAAAACGACGTAGTTTTTCTCATCGTAAAGTGTTGTTTACTTGAAGTTTAGCTGTGCTTCTCATAGGCTATATGCAGGTTGTTTTCTGATTGGGATAATGGATGAGGAGCATAGGGCTATGTTCAATATGACGAAGATTCGTGCGACGAATGGTTCTGGCAAGAGTTTCTATGCGAATCATCTGTGTTCAAATGATTATTATTCGGAGCATGAGAAAGTTCAGGGATATTGGAGGGGAGAGCTTACGGAGGCGTTCGGTTTGCGGGATAAGGTTGTGACGAGTGAGGAGTTCAGTCTGTTTCAACGGAATGTGAATCCGAAAACGCTGGACAGGCTGACGCAGAAAAATATGCCCGGCGGTCCGCGGTTCTTTGACTTTCAGGTGGCGGCTCCGAAGTCGGTTTCAGTGATGTCGATGTTCGACGAACGATTGATCGAGGCGCATCGGGAATCGGTTCGGATTGCGATGGCGGAACTGGAACGGCTGGCGGCGGTTCGGGTGCGCGACGGGGAGAACGTTCGGACCAACAATTATGAAACGACCGGGAAGCTGGTTTACGCGGAGTTCATGCACGATACGAGCCGCGCGCTTGATCCTCAACTGCATACGCACAACGTGGTCTGCAATGTGACGCGAGCGGGCGACGGCAGGTACAAGGCGCTCGAAACGCTGGAGATGTGCCGGGCGATCCGTTACGCGGGCAAGGTCTATCACAACGAGATGGCGGCAAGGTGCCGTGAACTGGGTTACGAAACGGTCGAAACGCGGGACCGGAAAGGCAATGTCATCTGGTACGATCTGGCGTGCGTTCCGGCTGACGTGATGGAACGTTTTTCCAAGCGGCGGCAGCAGATCGAGAAAGCGGAGGCGGAGTTCATCGCGGAGCATGGCCGAAAGCCGACGTTGAGCGAGAACAATTATCTTTCGACTTCGACACGCACGGATAAGATGCTGACTTCGACAAGCGAGAAAGTCCGGGAGTTCCAGATGGGGCAGTTGGGCCATCAGGAAGAGGAGCAATTGTATGCGGCGGCCAAGCACGCCAAAGAACATGGTTCGGTAACAAGCACACTGGATCGCGAAAGGACCGTGGAAGAAATCCGGAATGTGATCGATGAACTGTACGAGCGGGAGAGCGTTCTGAAGCTCGACAAGATACTGGCTGAAGTGCTGAACCGGAACCTCGGCAGGATCAAGTTGCAAGAACTGAAAAAGGCCGTCAAAGAGATTCCGGAACTGCGGAACCTGGGCGGCAATGCGGCGAATTCGTATTATGCTCCGGAAGTTGTGATTGAGCGCGAACTGTCGGCGATCGGGCTGGTGGATCAGCAGCGGAATGTTTTCGATGCGATTGCGCCGGAGTTTCAGGCGTTTCCGGGAGATCGGTCGCGGGAGGCGCAGGCGATGCTGATTCACGGCCTGTTGAGCTCCAAAGACCGGTTCAACCTGTTCCGCGGCGTGGCGGGCGCGGGCAAAACTTCGACCTTGCAGGAGTTCTGCAAGGGGCTGCGTTCAGGAGGCGTGACGGAGATCCGCCTCGTTGCGCCGACGAATTCGGCGACGGACGTGCTGAAACAGGAGGGCTTCGAACAGTCGCAGACGGTGGCGGGATTCCTGCTGTCGAAGCAGAAGCCTCCGGCGGGGGCATACGTGATCATCGATGAATCGGGTTTGAATTCGCTGCGCGAAGGCGTGGAGATTCTGAAGCTGGCGCGGAAGAACAACTACCGGGTGCTGTTCGTGGGCGACGCGCAGCAGCACAGCGCCGTCGAATTGGGCGATTTTTTCCGGCTGCTGGAGGATTACTCGCAGATTCAGAAGTTTTCGCTGACCGACATCCACCGCCAGCAGAATGCGGAATACCGGCGCGGCATCTTCGAGTGCGCGATGGGGCAGCATGAACAGGCGTTTGAACGGTTCGACAAACAGCACTTCATCCATGAAGGCAAGCAGAAATACTTGGAGGAAGCCGCCGGGAAGTACATGGAGTACACGGAACAGGGGCGGTATCTGGATCGGGCGATTCTGGTTGCGCCGACGCATGAGGAGTGCGATAAGCTGACGGCTTCGGTACGCGGCAAGCTGAAGGAAGCGGAGGTGCTTCGAGGTGCAGGACGCGAAACGGAGGTATTCCGATCGTGGAACAAGCCGAAAGCATGGCTGAAGGACGCTTCGAACTTCCAGCCGGGCATGACCATCGGCTTCATCCGCAACATGAAAGGCGTCAGCAATGCCGGCGAGGTAACGCGCATTGAAGCCGTAGACAGCAAGCAGTTGGTATTGAGCAACGGCAAGCGGATTTTTGCGAAGAGAGCTTCGGATTTCATCGATGTCGGAGAACTGCGGAAGATCGAGCTGTGCGAAGGCGATTTGATCCAGTTCCGGGTGAACCTGAAAGCGAACAAGATTTACAACGGGACGCTCGCGCGGGTGAGCGCCGATCCCGGCAAGGTCGAAATACTTTATTCGGACGGCAGACCGCGTGAGCTGATCGACATGCCGGAAAACTATGCGGCGTTCGATTACGGCTGGGTGACGACCTCCCACAAATCGCAGGGACGAACCGCCGAAAACGTCGTGGTGGCGGCCGAGTCGCTGGACCGGAAAGCGTTCTATGTGGCGCTGAGCCGCGGCCGCCGGGAGATGTCGTTACACTGTCCCGATAAAGAACATCTGAAGCGCGGCCTTGCGTACCGCACCGGCGAACGGGTAAGCATCCATGACCTGATCCGCGACCGGGAGATTCCGGCAGACGTGATGTTGCCGTTATCAGATAAGACAAGAGAACAAAAAGCGGAACTGCTTCCGGACTTCAGCTATAAGGATATGGCGGCTCGCGCTAAAGCTGCGATGCGAAAGGTTAAGGCGATGTTGAGTGATACTGTTGCGCTTCGCCGGATGCGGCAGCACCGGGAACGGCTTTACAACGAGCATACCCGTTTTGAAGTGGAAGAGCATGCGGTCGGTCTGCTCGGTAAGATTGTGGGCAGGATAACCGGCATGTTCAGGACGCCGGAAGCCGTTCCGCAGGAGTCGCCGCAGGCTGAATGGGAGCGGGAACGCGAAGCGGAACGGCAGCAGAATCTGGGGCTGGCCTGCAAACGGGAGCTCGAAGCGCAATGGAACGTGTTTGAAGGCGCATGGTCCGGTTACGTGGAAAAGCGCAAGCAATATCACGAACTTCACGGCGGCGGCGAGGCATTCGAACTGACCGACCGGGAGGCCGCGTTTCGGAAGCGGCAGACAACCCGGCAGCGCCGTGGAAAAGCGCCGCAGCCGCTTCCCGCCTGGCTGGAGAAGTGGGAAGATACGGCGCGTACAGAAGCCGAAAAGTCGCGCGCCGCTCTGGCGGCGCGGCTGGAGGAGGCGAAGCGCCTGAAAACGGCATGGGAGAAAGCCGATGCCGAATGGGCCGCACACTGCACCGCCCGCAAAGCGTACCACGCGGAACTCGGTTTTAGAGTTCCGTTCCGGCTCTGGGACAAAGAATACCGTTATCATACTGAACAGGAGCTCCGGCGCCGGAGTGGAGAGTTTCCGCAGCCGATGCCGGAGTCACTGGTCAACTGGAAAGCCTATATGGATGAGCAGAAACAGCAGGAGCTCCGGATGTTCTGGCGCGAAGCGCAGAAGCAGTGGGAGGAACTGCTCGCTGCCCGCAGGGCTGTTTATGAGAAGCTGCATGTGGAAGCCGGGTTCCGGCTGTGGCCGGAGGAAGAGGCGTTCGCGGCGGCGCAGCAAAAGCGCCGCGCCGCCGGGCTGGAACCGGAGGCGATTCCGGCGGAATTGTACAACTGGCGGGAGCGAGCGGGGGAAGAGGTTCAGCAGCTCGTCGAAGTGGCCGCGCGTCAAAGGGCGTATGAAGCGAAAGCGCAATGGAAATGGAAGTGGCAGGACTTCGATGAAAAGTGGGAAGCATACGTTAAGAACAGGACAAAACCGTCCAGGCTGGAACCGATATTCCAGGAAGAGATTGAGCTGCGGCGCAGTTCCCATAGAGAACCGCCCTCAATTATAGAACTTCCGGATTGGATGAAAATCGAAGAAGTGCTGGATGTTCATGAGCGTAACCTGAAAATCGAGGAGATCCGCAGAAAACTCGGCCTCCATCCCAGCGATGAGGGACAGCCGGTCGATCCCGACCGGAAGCTGTACTATGAATCGAAACGTGAGGAATTGTTCCGGCGGATTGCCGTCTACGACCAGCGGACGGCTTTTGAAAAATTGCCGGGCTGGATGAAAGAATGGAATCCGAGTGAGGCTCACAAAGCCAAAGTTCGAAATGCCATTTATATGAAATACGACTGTAACGTTGCGGATGAAAAGTTACTGGAGCCTTTGGAATGGCTGGAACTTCAGAACCGCAAGATCAAAGCGAAAGCGGAATACGCCACCTATGAGCATCGACTGGCGGTCGGCCCGGCCACAGACCGGCAGATGGATGAATTGAAATCGTTTGCAGCAGCTGGACTTCTGAAAGAGTGGCCTGCGGAGCCGGACCGGGAAGACGCTGAAAAACTGCTCGAACAATTCCGGGAGCAGGAACGGCAGCAGAAGCTGGCCGAAGAGCGCCGCCGCAACCCGATGGCGGATTGGCAGATGCGCACGCTTCGGGAACTTCACGATGAGGGACGGCTTGAAAAAGTTCCGGAGGGAATCAGTTGGCGGGAAGCCTCGGAGCTCATCGACCGGATCACATTCCACGATCCGGCCAGCCAGATGATGAAGAATGCCGTCCGGCGAAACATTGAAAGCGGACTTCTCCCGAGCTCCGCAGCCCGCAATCTCGACAGCATGACCGTCGGAGAGTTCCGGAAACTCCAGAAAGTAATCATGGAAAAGCAACAGGAACTTGATCGGCAACGCGAACAGTGGAGGCGCGAACATCAGCGAGACCGAGGCGGGATCGATCTGTAAGTTTATAACAAAAAACAATCGAAAGGAGCATAAAAATTATGAAAAAATGGTTTACTGTAAGTATGGGGGAATCGTTGCTTCCGCGTTTTAAGCTCACCACGGAGAACAGGAACTATCTGCTCTCCTGGGCGATGGTTACGCATATCGAAGCATCGAAGGATTTTCTGTCACTCCAATTTATCTGTGAGATTGGAATGGTACAGCTCTCCTCCGACGAGTCGATGGAGGCGTTGTTCGGCAGCATGGAAGCGGAGCGCGTACACAGCATCCGCGGCGAATTGCTCGCGTGCAGGATTATGCCGGTGGAATAGCTTGCAAAGAATGAAACCTGGCTTGTTGGAAGAACTGTTTACTGGCCTTAGCTTCATGCCTGATATTCTGCTTCTGGAACAAAAAACGATTTGATCGGCTTGTTAGCATTCAAGATATTTTTTCCAGGCAGTATTTCCGATTAAAGTTATAACTGTTTCAATAAAATTGAATATTTTTCAATATTGGTATTGCTTTTTTTTGTAAAATGTTGTATAATTAATTTCGCAGGTACAGAAGTACAGGAGATATTCATGAAAAAGATAGCGGCCAAAGAATTTTGCGATTTTATTCCTCCGCGGAATGTAGGGTTTCATGTCGAGCTGGCGAGTTATCTGCGCGAAAAGCTTGAATCGAATCAGTTTTCGACCGGAGATTGCTTTCCATCGTTGCGAGAAATGGCAGCATATTGGAATACGAATCCCTATTCCGTGAAACTTGCGATTAACGAACTGGTTCTTCAAGGGTATCTGACCCGTTCGCAGGGGCATGGGACATTTGTTGCCCCCAAACGTGGTGACTTTACCCGGATTGGTATTTATATCGATCATTCCATGCGGCAGAATGGCAACATTATGTACACTTACATGTTTGCTTCGCTGGTTGAACAGAAATTGACTGCCAAAGGTGCTTCCTGCATTGTGTTCAATGATTACCGGGACTTTTCCGAGCAGAAGAGTCCGCCGCAGGACTTGGCCGATGCAGTTGCCGCCGGAAGAATTCAAGCTGTTGCGGTTATCAGTTGGCGTGAGTTTTTCGGTAACTTTCCGATTCGGTACTTTTATCCCACTATCGATTATCATTTGGAACATGTTGCCGGGTTGGTAAAACAATTTGAAGCCAGGCGGGTTGCTCTGATAGCACCGGAAGACATTTATGAACATTTTCCAGAGCGCTTTCGGCGCATCGGAATCAAATTGATGCCGAAATATATACGGCAATTCCCCCTCTGCGGTGGCTTTACGCAAAATTGCGGTGCGGCGGTTTATGACTTCACAAGGGAATTATTGACTCGCTCGACGCGGCCGGATTTATTGATCGTGATGCCGGATTCCGCTGTGCAAGGTGCGATTCAAGCAGTGTTGGAACTCGGAATCCGTGTTCCGGAAGATTTGCGGCTGCTTCTGCACCGCAACTTGGGCCTGGAATACTTTTGTTCTCTTCCTGCGGATTACTGGGATATCGACTTGAATCAAGTTGCAGATGATTTTGTCCATGACATCATGGGAAAATAACCGGAAAGGAATGATAAGGAATGATTTTGATGAAGAAAAGGTTCTTACTGACTGCTTTTTTCTGTTGTTGCAGTATGATAGCCGTCAGTGCGCAATCCGCTCGTTGTTTTGATCCGGAGGGTTTCCCGGAGGCGCGTGCTGCAGAGCTGCATCGGAAGTTGCCGGTAGAGCTTGCCGCACAGAGAGAATGGATTGCCGGGTTTCAAACCCGGTTCGGTGAAGCGTTCACTCCGATTCAGCGGAAACGGATTTCCCGGCGTCTGGAAATGGCAGAGCGGCTTGCCGCTTATATCGAATCCGCTTTCAAATCAGCAGACAAGGATGATATTTTCTTTGCGGAACGTGCTATTTTACATCTTAAGAATCTCTGCACTTATCTATCGGATGAAGAGAAACTCGCCCGGCTGTTCAGTGAACAGAAGGAGATAGTTCTTTCCATCCGTGATTTCGGTGCCCAAGGCGATGGTGTTACCGATGATTCCGATGCTTTTCAGACAGCACTTGCAAAGATCGCCGGAATGAACGGCGTTCCGGTGAAACTATTCCTGCCCAAAGGGCGTTATCTTCTCAATAAGGTTCACCGGGTTGATAATGAGGAGAGCCATCTTGCTTTCCATAATCAGAAAAATATTACTGTTGAAGGTGAAACGCCCGATACCACTTTGATTTTTGGTGTGAATGAGAAAAACGGGGTTCGCGTTTTTAAATCGGAAAATATTCAACTGCGAAATCTGGTTCTGTTGAACCGCACCGTTCCTTTCATGGAAATGGAAGTGGAATCGGTAGACCCGGAAGCACAGACGATAACCGGAAGGCATATCGTTCCCTCCCTGCCGGCAGATGCGCCGCAGGTTGCCGGGTACGGCGGCCCCAAGTTGTGCTTCAGGAGAGACGGCTCACTGGTTACGGGAGATCTTTGGCTCGTACCTGACAGTCTGGTGACGTTGCCTTCAGGAAAAATCCGAATGGCAGTTCGGCGCGGCCCGTTTCATAAAGTGCGACCGGGCATGCGTATTGCCTGTCCGGGACGTCGAGGCGGTTCTGTGGTGGTATTTTCCTGCAGCCGTTTCTGTATGTTGGACCGGATTACGATTCACAATTCCTGGGATCTGGCGCTGGTCAACCATGCTTCACACGCCAGCACCTATTCAAAAGTACGAATTGTTCCGTTGCCGGGCTTGAGCTTTACCACCAACGGCGATGGTATCCATGCCGCTAATTCCGGTTTGTACA
Source organism: Victivallis lenta (assembly GCF_009695545.1). Classification (NCBI taxonomy): domain Bacteria; kingdom Pseudomonadati; phylum Lentisphaerota; class Lentisphaeria; order Victivallales; family Victivallaceae; genus Victivallis; species Victivallis lenta. The sequence continues at coordinate 23,177 of NZ_VUNS01000032.1, forward strand.
GCGGAATCGGACCAACTGTAATCGACTGCGAATTCCGTGCAATGGGCGACGACCCGATCAACACTTATAACCGGGGCTGGTATGTCGCCGCCGTACAGGATCATCAACTGCTTACACACGGCGGAGAAGCCTTTGCCGGCGATATCACTTATGTCTATGATTCCGCCACGGGAGAAATCCGGGCCGGCCTCACCGCGACGGAAACGACAGTACGGCGGAACTGGCGTAAATACAACGTAAGCGCAACCATGGTCAAAGAACAGATTCCAAGTCGAATCAAGTCTTTTGATTCTCTGAACAGCGAACCGCCGGCGGAAGATGAGTTAAGAGAAATTTACTTCGGAAAGTCCAGGCGGGAAATGCCGGATGTCGCATTCAATCCGTTTCGGGCCGGCGCCTGGGAAGTCATTGCCGACTGCGTGTTTGCCGACAATCGTAATTGCGGTCCGGTAATTCAGTGTGATAACGCACTGGTGGAAAATGTAACAATTGCCAATATCGAGTCCTTTGCCTCAAAAATCGGTGCTTTTACGACCTGGCGTGAAGGGCCGCCGCCAATCAACGTTTTGATGCGAAACTGCAAAATCCGCAATTCCGGTGGTCTCCGGACTGAGTTTTATGTTCTGAATCCAGATAACGAAATCGCCACAGGCCGTCACGTTCGTCATGTAACTTTCGAGAACAATGAATTGGTCAATTGCCATCAGCCTGCATTTACGATTGCGAGTTCCTCCGGAATTGAGTTTATCAACAACCGGATTGTAAATCCGCAAAAAGAAGCATTTAAAATTACCAATGCCGAAAAGCTGACTTTTCATGGAAATACCGTGAACGGGAAACCGTATACACCGCAGATCGCCGGAAAAACGGTCTGGCCGGTCCGGGCCAGTTTGCAGGGAAAACTGAGCAAGGAAGGAGCTTGGCGGCATGTCGGCGCGGGCCTTCAGAACTCCGGCGGCGACTTTGAGGCGCTTTATGCAGCTCAGTACTCTGCTTTGAAAAAAGTGAAAATTCAAACTGCTTTCCGCTTTCTGAAGCCGGAGGGCAAGGCGGGGCTGCGGCTGGTGGAACATGTGGGCGTACCGGATAACGGCTATTATTTTCTACTGGATGGGGCAACAGGTTTGTTTACCGTTTCCGTCCGAAGGCGGGAGGGGACGGTATGGAAGCCGGAACAGGTTGTCTTCCGGCGACAGCTGGAAACCGCAGCGGTGAACAGTCTGGAAGTCCTCTCTGAATTCACCTGGGTTGTCGTCAAGGTGAACGGGAAAGAAATTTGGAGAGGAGGCGCACCGCTGCCGACGCTGTTTCGTTCCGGCTTCGTGGCGTTCGATGCTCCCGTATCGGTAGAAAAACTGGAGATTGCCGGCGGTGGACATCAAGGCGGGATTCTGGCTTTTGGAGATTCAATTACGCATCACTGCAGATGGCAGGATACAGCAGGGAAATTGGCCGGGCTTGAGATCGGCAACGGCGGAATGGCGTGTGACGACACGATCAACGCCAGAAAACGTCTTGAAAGCGATGTAATTGCGCTTCAGCCTGACTTGGTGTTGCTTTTACTGGGGACCAACAATTCTTCTGCGACTCAGGCAATGACTGACCTGAAATATATCATCAGACGTCTCCGTTCGGCACGAATCAACGTAATCGTTTGCACGATTCTGCCGCGTCCGCAGCCGGAACAAGCCGTGAAGTTGAATCGACTGCTGCGGCAATATTGCAGGCAGGAGCAGATTTTACTGCATGACTGGTATGAGGTTATGAATGACGGTAACGGCAATATGAAAAAAGAATATGGAGGTGATGTTCATCCTAACACTCGTGGTATCGAAGTTATGGCCCGGAGTTTTATTGAGAACCCGGTTGTAAAGAAATTCATTCTCCAATCAACGGAAAGGAAAGACAAATGAAACTTCATTCCAGATTCAGTGTTGCAGCTATCGGCAGACAGGAAAACGGCAAGAAATTTACGCTAATAGAGTTGCTTGTGGTTATAGCTATCATTGCTGTTCTGGCAGGCATGTTGCTCCCGGCGCTGAACAAGGCGAGGGAAACTGCAAAGAAAACCTCCTGCTCCAGTAAGTTGAATCAGTTGATGAAAGCACAGATTCTGTATGCCGGCGATTATGAGGGCATTTATTATGTTTGGGATGGCAGATGGATCACCAAGGTACTTAATCTGGATGTGAAAATGGTTTATTGTCCGAAAACAACTCCGCAATCCACCAATAACGACGTGAATAATTTCAATGCCACTTTGGGTGTCAATCATCCGGATCAGGCTTACCTGCCGAATAGTTCCACCTGCAACTGGTACGCAATGAAGAAAGAAACGTATGGTGATTTTTTTCTTAGAAATTCTCCTTCTTTTTTCGGCATGGTAACCGGACGTATGAAAGCCCCGACAAAAATACCGGTTTTTGCAGATACGCAGAAAAAAGGGGATGAATCCCGAGGTATCTATTGTTTTGAACCGCGTGTTGATATCGGTGGCGGCCTCGGCCTTGTCCATAATGAAACGGCAAATCTTGCTTATGCGGACGGTCATGTCGATTCCATGAATCTGCGGGAATTGACGGCTGACGATGTTTCTGTCGCTTTTATCGGCGGTACAAAAGTCGCAATTCCGTGAAGTCTGGAGTTCTCATGCAAAATTGTAATATCAGGCTCGGTTTCTGGATTGCTGCTCCAGGAAAGAAACGTGGATACGAGGTGGATACCCGGGAAAACGCACCTGTTTTTCGTCGTGAGTTCGAAGTCAGCAATTCGTTTCAAAATGGCCGTATTCTGATCTGCGGTCTCGGTTTTTACGAATTATATCTCAACGGACACAAGGTTGGAGATCGTGTGCTTGATCCGGTTCCAAGCAACTATCTGACTCGAATTAACTATGCGGTTTATGATGTGACCGCTTATCTGAAGCCGGGGCGGAATACCGTCGGCGTAATTCTCGGCAACGGTTGGTACAACCCTAACACAAAAGATGAATGGTGCTTTTGGGCGGCTCCATGGCGGGATTGTCCTAAAATGACCTTGAAGCTGGAGCTGGACGGGCGTGAAGTTCTGTATTCTGATGAGAGTTGGCGTGTCGGCGAGAGTCCGATCACTTTCAATGCTCTGCGTAATGGTGAGTTCTATGATGCCCGGCTGGAAATGCCCGGCTGGTGTACCAACGGTTTCGACGATACGAAATGGCCGCCGGCAATGCGGATCGCCCCTCCCGGAGGAGACTTGGAGCAGGAACTGCAGCCTCCATGCAAAGTGCTGGAGACATTCATCGCCCCGCCGACTGAAAAATTCAATGTTTATGATGCCGGACGCAATCTTGCCGGTTGGGCTCGTATTTTTGTTGAGGGGGAAGCAGGAGCGGAAATTATTCTCCGCTATGCTGAACGGCTGACTCCGGCTGGAGAGCTTTCCGTGGAATATCAGGATATGTATATCCACTCCGGGGAATTCCAGACCGATCGCTATATCTTGAAAGGCAGCGGGACTGAAATTTGGGAACCGCGTTTCACCTATCACGGTTTCCGGTATATTGAGGCGAAAATCCGAGGCAGGGCAAAGATCCACAAAATCGAAGCCCGTGAGGTCGGTACGGCATTCAAGACGGCAGGAGAGATTGTCACATCTGATTCAACGCTCAACCGCCTTCAAAGCATGACACTCAATTCCTACCGTTCCAACTATGTTGGAATTCCGACTGACTGTCCCCACCGTGAAAAAAGCGGGTGGACTTGCGATGTGATGCTGGCTGCCGAAACGGGACTATTCAACTTCGAAGCCGCTTCCGGTTATCGCGGCTGGTTACGGATTCTTGGCGATCTCCAACGCCGGAGCGGCCAGCTTCCTGCACTCGCGCCGACTGGGGGCTTCGGGTTCAACTGGGGAAGCGGTCCGGCTTGGGACAGTGTACTCTTTTCCCTGCCGTATGATCTTTATCTTCATACCGGGGATGACGGCGCGATTCGGGAACATTATGACGGAATGAAACGCTATCTTGATTTTTGCGAATCCATGGCAACCGATCATATACTTTTCTTCGGTCTTGGCGACTGGTGCCCGCCTGACTGGGAGAAAATCTGCCCGGCGCAAATTACTTCGACCGGTTATTATTACAGAGATGCAAAATATCTGGCGAAGTTCGCCCAACTGCTCGGCAACAAGGCTGACGAGATTCGTTATACGGTTCTCGCGGATTCGATTGCCCAGGCATTTCATCGCAGATTTCATCTCGGAGGCGGTCGCTATGGAACCGGCAACGGCATCGGCGAATTCACTGCAACAGGCTGCGCACTTTATCATGGACTGGTGCCGGAAAAAGAGAAATTTGGTGCACTCGAATTTCTGATTGAATACGCAGAAAAGACGGAGTATGCGTGTGATTTCGGCATTCTCGGCGCAAAGTACATTCCGCGCGTCCTGGCGGAAAACGGCCGCGCTGATCTTGCGCTCCGTTTTTTCACACGACGCCAATTCCCCGGCTGGGCGCACTGGATTGATCTGGGGATGACTACTCTCGGAGAAATGTGGAATGGAACTTCATCACGTAACCACATCATGTACGGCGATATCAGTGCTTGGATGTTTCGTTATCTTGGTGGTTTTCGGCACAGTTGGGAGCAACCCGGCAAACGGTATCTGGAAATACAACCGATGCCGGTCATTTCCGCCTGCCGTTCTGAATATTGCCGCTACCTCTCCGATTGGAGGATAAATGGCGATGAATTCGAGATCGACATCACGGTTCCTCAAGGTGGTGCGGGATTGCTGGTGATGCCGGATGGTTCCCGTCATATACTCTCCTCCGGTTCAGCCCGATTTCGGTGTATCGTCGATTTGACGTTTTCTCCGGTCCTCCGGTCGCATTCGGCACTTCTTACATGACGTTTCATAGAAAAAGCGAAATATCAAAGAGCCAACTGGGTTACTTTTCATTCATTTTTTTCAGATTTATCTGCAGGATTACTCTGCGGGAGTAGATTGTAATGAAGTCTGATACGCCCTATGATAATAGCGGAGCGATGGAGCGGAGAGTCCCGGAAATTCATCGGAGCGGATGAGATCGTCCGCGTTTTGGGGACGCGGATGGGCGGCGATAAAATCCCGGCGGGCGGCGGTTCGGGCGGTTTTCAGTTTGAGACCTGCCGCGAGATGTTTTTGCAGGTAAGCATCGTATTCCGCTCCCCATTGGATGCTCCGCCGTAATGCTTTCTCGTGTCGTTTCCGGTGAAATTTGCGAAACTTCTCGGCATCGTCGATGAGCTTCTGAAGGCAGGCGTAAACTGCCGCCTCCGAGTCCTTGCGACATGCGGCAAGTTCGCGAAGCATTTCCGGGGGGAGATTCAGTTTTTCGGTGGAAATCAAAATATCCATGGCAGGATGCGGCGAACGGTCGTACTGCCCGTCCGCCGCCGTATGTTTACTTCATTTTCTGGAATACATGGATCGATCTGCGGTCATCAAGGGAGCGGTGAAACCGGATCAGTTCCAGCATCACCAGATATCGCAACGACTTCGCCGCCTGACGCGGCGTGATGCCGCATTGGGTCGCAAGTTCTTCCGTGGTCAGAACCAGCGAACCATGCCGTTCAAGCAGAACGGTCATCCGGCCGTAAACGAGTTTGACGTAGATGGGCAAATCCGTCCGGGACAGGATTTCCGCAGGAATGACGGCACCGGTGTTCATCTGGCCGCCTCCTTCCCATGGCATTGCGGAACGATGATTTCATCCTCCGGCACGCCATGGTTCAACAGCTCCCGAACGCTTTCGGGATCGATCCGGACCAGCCGCGGACTGATATTGACCGTCTTCAGTTTGCCGTTTTTGATATAACGGTTCACGCTGTTGACCGACACGCCCAGAAGCTCAGCGCATTCGCGGCGCGTCAGCTTCTTCTGAATGCTGCCCTGAATTTCCGAATGGCTCAAGGCTGCATGCAACTGCTCGCTTGTAAGGCCGGAATAATACTCCCGCAAGAGATTGACCGCCGTGTTCAATACGATGGCATGAGATTGATTCTGAATTCTCATTGATTTTTCTCCCTGATGTTGTTTTGTCGTTTCGGTTTGCAAACGCGCCTGCATCAGGGAGGCGGATTTTTCCGTTTTCTTCAGGAAAAATCACGAAATCACGCTCAAAAAGATGTTTTCACATTTCCGGATCGTTTCCGGATTTTAAGACAAAAAAAGACGCCTCAGCAGTAGAAGCGTCATAAAACCATTGAAGAATTATGAGAAAGTCAGTGCCGTCGGGCTTTGCGCGACATTTCTTCTTCTGACAAGCCGGGAATATTATTGCGGAGTGCCTGCTTGCTCCTAATCTCTCCGATGATCTTATTGGCCCAGGAAGCCAATTCAATCTCATTGAACAAAGCACTGTATCCTTCATAGGGACATCTGCCGTTGTCCCAATTTTGAATGGTCCTTCTGGTAAACGAATGTTTTACTTCAAGGTCACTGAGGCGCCGAAAGGCTGTATTGATGATGGCAACTTTTTCTGCAAGCGTCAATAGGCGCTTCGGTTTCATTGCCTGAATGTCGGCCTTCTGGAGCTCATCCAATCTCTGCAAAATTTCATCGACGGAACGTTTTTCTCGGAGTTCATGCATCATCTCTCCGCGCGTTGTATATCAGGTTTGTAGGAGAAGATCATCCAATTTTTCAGAGAAGAGATCGAACTGAGTAAGTGGAGCCAGCCAGGGCGAACTGCCTTTCCGCGCAACTTTGATTTCAGACCTATTTTTATTGCTTTCATAAATAATTTTGAGTAAAATAGAACCATAGACTTTCTCCTTCTGACGTTTAGAGTAGGAAGACGCTGTGCAGCTTCCCGTAGATCATCCAGATCGTTGTGATTGGCGTAGTATTCCGCCATCGCCACCGTTTTATGACCGGCAAGCTTCATTCTGACACTGACCGGAATTCTGGCTTTATTTGCCAGGATACAATAAGAGTGGCGAAGGCTGTGATGATCTTTGACGCTGGCGACCCGGCGTTCCGGTATCTGTATTGAAGTCGTGATGCCAAGTCCTTTCAGGAATTTGATTACACGGTACGAAACACAACCGGAATGGCGCAGATACATTTCCGCATGTTCCGGGAAGACATATTGACCGGTTTGCGGCTGAAACCGAAGCAGTTTTTCTATATCGGGGGTAAAAAACAGAACCATATTCGCTCCGGTTTTGCTGCGGTTACGTATGATGGCCTGCGCTTTCCTATCGACATTATCCCAGGTCATTGTACAGATATCGATTTCAGGCCAACCGGAAGCTCCGATCAGAAAGAGGGGACGGCAGAAACGGGCGTATTGACACCAGTGATCAAATTGATCGGATTGGCCTTGATAGACGTTTCGCATTCGCTGCGGATCTTCGGATATCCCTTCGGCGATTCTTGCGATTTCCTCCTGAGTGTAGATTCTCCGGGGAGTGCTCTCTTCTTCCGGCAGGATAACTTCGCTCCAGGGACTGACAATCAGCCCGGCATCTTCCATCAGGCGGGTGAAGATTCCTCGGCAAACGCAGACGATTTCTTTGATCGTCTTGGCCGAAATCCGATAACGGCTGTGATAGCAGACTTCGCGTGACATGTGACCATTTTGAACAGTATACCGGATTTCTTTCCGGAAACGTCCGTTATCGGTCAGATATTTGACATAGGCTTCGCAGTGCAAACGCCGGATATGGGAAATTTCCGTGATATCGGGATAAAAGTGCGCTATATAGGCACGGAAATCCTGCCAGTTTTCTTCAAGCCGGCATAACTGGATTGGGCGATACGTCTGGATGGTTTCAGAGCGGCCAATTCAAACGCTTCATCCAAGAGGACAGGATGACCGCCGGTCAATTCGTACTTGTAGTTTTCGACGAGTGCGACGACCGTTTTGTTGCGGCGGATATCCCGTTCGACCTCTTTCAGTTCTTCATTTTCGCGACGAATGCGGGCTCGCTCGGATGCCTCAAAGTGTTCTGCGCGCTTTTTGAGAGTGGCAATTTCCCGTGCAGAAGCTCCCGGCGGAATTTCACAGCCTTTACAGATGCCGGAATAACTGACTCCGGCAACCATGAAACGGTAATGAAACTTCTTGCTTCGGATTTTGATTGACATGGCAACTCCTCCCTGATTGGATCATTGCGATCCGTTGTGATTTGACAGGGAGGACTGTCGTTGCTGCTTCTCTCTGGATTTGCACAAATTTTACACAAACTTGTGACTTTGCCATTTTTCAGCTGCTCTCTCGGCATTTCCGAGCTGGAAAAATGGTAGCGGGGAATGGAATCGAACCATTGACCTTCAGGTTATGAGCCTGACGAGCTGCCACTGCTCTACCCCGCGCTGTCGATATTACTAATATACCCCCGCAATTCGATTTTTCAAGCATGCAGGGGAGAAAGTTCAGGAAAATTTCATCAAAAATTATTAGATTAAACTAATAAACAGGTTGAAAAACAGTTGCCTCATGATATATTAAAGAGGATTGAAAGGAATCGTGTCTATGAGCAACAATGTCATTTCCAGCAGTCTGGAAGATTATCTCGAAGCGATTGCCGAGATCATCGAAAACAAAGGCCATGCCCATACCAAAGACATCGCCGAACGGCTGCGGGTGAAGATGCCGTCGGTAACAAATGCGCTTCAGGCGCTTTCGGCGCGCGGACTGATCAATTATCAATCGCACAGTCCGGTCGTATTGACCAGCCGGGGAGCGGAAATGGCCGCGGTGATCCGTCATCGGCATACGGTTTTGAAGGGCTTCTTTTCCGGCCTCCTGAAACTCGATTCAAAGAAGGCCGACGAGACGGCATGCCGGATCGAGCATGTGATCGGCGAAACCGTGCTTTCGCGCATCGTCCTTCTGGTCGAAGCGATCGCCGAACGCGAGGACTGCGCACCGCTGCGCGAATATCTCGCGACAACCATGCCGAAACTCAGCGCCGAGGCCGGAGAAGATGACGGAAATCTGATTCCGCTGAGCGAGCTGCCGGTCGGACAGCCGGCCGTGGTGGTGCGCGTCGACGAAAACCTGCGCGGCCTCAAGAAATTTGCGGATCTCGGACTCGTGCCCGGCACACTGCTGCAGCTGGAAGGACATGCGCCGTTCGGCGACCTGCTGCGCGTCAGAATCATGGGAAGCAGTCTGTCGCTGCGGGCCGGCGATGCCGCGTTCATCAGTGTCAAGCTCACGTAAAGCGGGCTTTTTTTATCAGGTTGTTTAGCTTCTTCTAATTATTGATTAAGGATATCTATTCCATGGAGAGCAAAGTTTTCAGAATCGCTCTTGCCGGTAATCCGAATTGCGGAAAGACCACCATATTCAACCGCCTGACCGGAACGCGGCAGCATGTCGGCAATTATCCCGGGGTGACGGTCGAGCGCAAGACCGGTTCGTGCCGGATCAATGATTTCCGGGTCGAGATCGTCGACCTGCCCGGAATCTACAGTTTATCCTCCTCTTCGCCGGAGGAGAAGGTCGCATTTCAGGAACTGCTCAAAGGCGACATCGACCTGATCCTGAACATCATCGATGCGGGAAACGCCCAGCGGAACATGTATCTGACCACGCAGCTGACCGAACTCGATATTCCGATGCTGCTGGCGTTCAACATGATCGACGATGCGGAAAAACAGGGGCTCGTCTTCGATTTCCAGAAGCTGGAGGGCTTTTTCGGTTCTCCGATCGTTCCCACGGTCGGCTCGACCGGGACCGGCCTCGAAGAACTGCGCCGGAAGATTTACGAGATCGGCCGGGACCCCTCCCCGCAGCGGCCGGTCAAACCGAAATACGGCCCGAAAACCGATGAGGCGATCCGGGCTCTGACCGCCGGAATCGAAGCGCTGAACCTGCCGGAGACAAAGCGGATTCCGGCCCGCTATTTCGCAATCAAGGTGCTTGAAGATGATCCCGAAATCTGCCTCCGCCCCGAATTCGCCGCGTTCTGCAGCGAGGCGGCGGAGTGGCGCAAACAGATTTCCGCCCGGAACGGCATGAACAGCCGCACGCTGATGGCCGACTTCCGGTACGGCGTCATCGCGGGCGCCTGCCGGGAGGCGATTACGATCAGCAACGACCGCCGCCGCCAGCTTTCGGATGTGATCGACAAATATGTCACGAACCGCTTTCTCGGCGTGCCGATTTTTCTGCTGATGATGTATCTCGTGTTCCAGTTCACCTTCGCTGTCGGACAGTACCCGATGGATTGGCTGGAAGCGTTCTTCGGCTGGCTCGGCAGAACGGTGAACGAGGTCTGGCCGGTCGGACAGGCCGAGTTCCTCCAGCGGCTGCTGGTCGAGGGGATCATCGGCGGCGTCGGCGGCGTACTGGTTTTCCTGCCGAACATTCTGCTGCTCTTCCTGTCCATCGCGATACTCGAAGGAACCGGCTACATGGCGCGGGCGGCCTTCATCATGGACGGCTTCATGCATAAGTTCGGGCTGCATGGGAAGAGCTTCATTCCGATGCTGCTCGGCTTCGGCTGCTCGGTTCCGGCCGTGATGGCGACGCGGACGATCGACAACGAGAGCGACCGCAAGACGACGATCATGGTCGTTCCCTTCATGAGCTGCGGTGCGCGGCTGCCGATCTACGCGATGCTGATTCCGGCCTTTTTCCCGGAGAAGTTTCAGGCGCTGACCATGTGGATCATCTACCTGATCGGCATTGTGGTCGCGCTCGGCTGCGCGCTCCTGCTGAAATCGACGATCTTCAAAGGCGAAGGGGAAGTGTTCGTCATGGAATTGCCGCCCTACCGCTGGCCGACGCTGCGCAGCATCCTGATCCTGATGTGGGAGAAAACGTCGATGTACCTGCACAAAGCCGGTACGCTGATTCTGCTTGCATCAATCCTTCTCTTCGTCATCAACACCTTTCCCGAGAAAAAAAGCTTCTCGGTTGATTATCCGGCAGAAATTGCGAAAGTCGAGCATTCCGTCGCTTCGGAAGAGGAGAAAGCCGGAGAACTCTCCCGGCTGAATGCCGAACAGAAAGGCGAGCTGCTTGAATATTCGATTGCCGGCCGCATCGGGAAAGGGCTCGAAGTGGTGATGAAGCCGCTCGGGTTCGACTGGAAGGTCAGCTCGGCATTGATCGGCGCATTCGCGGCGAAGGAGCTGTTCGTCGCCCAGCTCGGCATCCTCTACTCGGTCGAGGATGCCGAAAGCGAGGAGTCGACGCTGCAAAGCGCCCTGCAGAAAAATTACACGCCGCTGCAGGGTTTCTGCATCATGCTCTTCTGCCTGCTGACCGTGCCGTGCATTGCGACGATGGCGGTCGTGAGGCGCGAGGCGAATTCCTGGAAATTCATGTTCGCGCAGATTGCGCTGTATACCGTCATCGCCTATGTGGTCACGCTGGTGGTTTTCCAGGCCGGTTCAGTGCTCGATATCGGCACGAAACCGTTCCTGCCGCCGGTCCGGGAAACGGCGATCGTCCGGCAGGCCATGCCGGACGGAGGAATGCGATGACCGGCGAACGATTCGAGGAGAAGTTCTCCGAGGTCGCCGCGCAGGTCCGGAGCAAGCTCGATTCGGCCAGCGGCTGCCACGATTACGATCATACGCGGCGGGTGCTGGCCAACGCGGTCCGGCTGGCGGAGCAGTTGCCGGAGGCGGATCTCCGGATCGTGCGGCTCGCCGCGCTTCTGCACGACGTGGCGCGCCCGGAGGAGATGGCGGCGGAAGGGAAGTTATGCCACGCCGAGCTCGGAGCGAAGCAGGTGATTCCGATCCTGGAAAAGGCCGGGTTCGAGCCGGAGCTGATCCGGCACGTCTCCGGCGCGGTGCTGACGCACCGGTTCCGGGCGAAACGGATTCCGGCGACGCTCGAAGCGAAGATCGTTTATGACGCCGACAAACTCGATTCCCTCGGTGCGGTCGGAGTCGGCCGGGCATTCCTCTTTGCCGGACGTGTGCATGCGCGACTGCACAACACGGAAAGAGAAGCGGTCAACTCCCCCGCTTACAGCCGGGAGGACACCGCCTACCGCGAATATCTCGTCAAGCTCCGGCATCTGCCGGACGGCATGCTGACGGAGCCGGGACGGACGATCGCCCGGGAGCGTGCTGCGTTCATGGCCGAATTCTTCCGACGGATGAATGCGGAAACCGGGCTTGACGCCAATATGCCTTCTTAGAGCTTATTCAGGGATAAGTTCTTAGCATTTATCTGCGGATGAAGCTCTCTCCGTCTGCGGAGAAAGAATGTTCGGGATTCTTCTCCGAAACGGAGCGCCTGCGTTATGCGGGAAATGCCCGTCAACGTTTCCGTGAAGTGTTTCCCGCTGTTTTTCTGGCTCCGCTTTTGACGGATCTTGCGCCGCTCTTCACTTTGGACTTCACCGCGGAGGCGGCTTTCTTCACCTTGCCTTTCACGGCTTTCATATCCGAACGGGCTTTTTTGTCGGCACGCCTGATATCTTTCTTGACTTCGGCCGTGTCAGGCGTTTTTTTTTCCGCCGATTTCACTTCGCCGTTTTTCCCGTCTTCGTCTTCTTCGGCGCCGTCTTCTTCCCCGCCGCCGTCGTCTTCTTCGTTGTCTTCGTCGCCCTCCTCTTCCTCGTCATCGTCCTCTTCTTCGCCCTCCCCTTCCTCCCCGTCTCCGTCGACGCCCCCTTTCCAGCCTTTCTTAAGCTCGTAGCCGGCGCTGCCGATGTATCTGGCGATTACCGGAATACGCTTGTAGCCGAAAAACAGAATCAACAGGATCACGGTCAGCAATAATGTAAAAGCGGTCATAATCATATCCTCCTCCCGATATTTATGAATGATCCCGCACAGCCGGGAATGACGCCGCCGGGCCGGGCGCATTTCACAGCGGCCCGGCCCGGCGCCGCAGGCGATCACCTGCGGCCCCGAAACCTTACTTCACAACAACACGCTTGAAAGCAACGACTTCCTTGTCGCTGTCGCCGAAGACGGTCGCAGGCATGTTCTGAAGCACATCCTCCCAGGCTTCGCCGGTGGCGGTAAAGACCGCAACGCCGTCCTCGTCTTCGATCTCCTCGTCGAAGGTGGTGAAAGTCATCACCGGCGGCAGTTTCCTGTCTTTGAGGGCCTTGCCGAGATCCGGAGACGGATAGCGCAGTTGCAGCGTATCGCCGTGGAATTCGACTTTCGCCAGTGCATGGACCGGGAAGAGCATCAGCGCGGCAATACTCTTTTCCAGCCTGGAATCCGGCATCTCCTTCAGGATCGCGTCGACATACACGCCGTCGCCGACACGGAAGAACTGCACGGCAAGCTTCGCCGTCTGGACCTGCTCGCGGCCGTCCACTTTGCGGGTTTCCCGCACAAGCACGGTTCCGTCCTTGTCGATCTGCAGATTGACCGCCTCGTCGAGACCGCCCTGCGGCTCGGCATACCACTGGCCGACCAGCTGCGCCGGCACATCGATCTTGTTCTTGCCGGTGTAGAACGGTTTGGCGAAATAAGTCCGCGAACAGCCCGTCATTGCCACCGCCGCAAACGCACACATCAGCAACATTGTGATTTTTCCCGTCTTTGTTTCTCCTCTTTTGTATTTCGATGGTCTTCTCCTCAGGAAAAACGCCCGGATGTCGCGGGCCCCTTCCCCCATACACTTCCCCGGCGCCTGAACCGGGGCGAAAAGCTACTCTTCCGCCAACTCCTGCCGCAGCAGGGCGCTCCTGCTCAAGCGGCATGACGCAATGCGGCGCGCCGCTCCGGAAGAACCGTGTTCCGGCCTGTTTCCGGCCGGCCGATGCGGTCTTTTTCCGTAAGGAGCTTTTTCGACGTAATCCTTATATGTCTTACCCATTTTCTGCTCTCCTTGCCTGAATGGAATCATTGACTTTATGCAGTTACCGCAGCAGCACGGCGGCGGCCGTCGCAGCCGGCGCGGCGCTCCCCGAACTGAACAGCGCAATGCCGAACAGCAGGCCGAGCAGGAAAGTTATGATAAAGGCCAGCACGTAGGCAAGCAGAACCGTCAGAATGGCGCTGCCCCACGACATTTTCCCCCAGTAGACCAGCAGAAACAGCACGACGATCAGGCCGATCAGAAAGCCCACCGCGGGAATCGCCGAGCAGATCGAGCCGATCAGCGCGATCACGAACAGCGTTCCGTAGGAGGTTTTGTTGCCGGTAATCCGGGTCGCAAGGTAGAAAAACAACGCCTGAACGGCAAGCGCGACGACAAACGACAGTAAAGAAATCATAACGACAGCCTCCTCAGTTTTCCGTTTCTTCCACTTTAAGCACGTTGTTCAGCGTGCCCATTCCGTTGACGGTGATGTCCGAATTGTCCAGGTCGAGCATCCAGTTGCCGTTGACGATGAACTTATACTGGTAGACGCCCGGTTCCAGCTCGACTTCAGCTTCGAAATTTCCGTTCCCGTCATCCTTCAGCGGAATTTCCCTTTCCCGCCAGCCGGTGAAGCAGCCGGCAAGATAAACCTCGCTGCCGGGAGCGGCCTGAACGGTGAACTTTCTCTTGAGTCCTGAATGTTTCTTTGCGGCGACAGACATATTTGTTTCCTCCTCTTCCAATGGTTATTTGACACGGCCGATTTCGGTATTGTCGGCTTTCCGGTCCTGAAGGGCCGGAACCGGATTCTCCGCCTCCTCCGAGCGATAATCCCTGCCGTTCTTCCCGATATACTGCCAGTTGACCTGCTTTTGCTGTTCCTGTTCGTTGCGGCGGACTTCCGCCAGGTCGCGGCGAAGGTCGTTATTGCCGCAGTTGCGATGGAAATTGTGCTGGAACATCACGGATTCCACCTCAATGCCGTTCATCAGGATGATCCGGCATTTCGTGTGCGGGTCCACGGTGTTCTTGTCGTACGGCGCGGCGTACAGCGTTTTCCAGTCCATCGGATAATTCTTGATGCTCTTCGGTTTCTCTTCAAACGGATTCATCATTCTGCACCTCCTCTATTGTGCATGAATACAAATTTACCCTTTCCTCAACAGGATAAATTTCTCTCTTGAAAGCAGTGGGGGTCCGGTTGGAAGCAGTCAGTCACCGGAGAATCTCCCCGTCACCCCGGCGGAAACGGATTTACTGCCTGACCCAGACCGACACCGAGCCGCCGTTGCAGCGGAATTCGGCGCTGCCGTCGTCATCGATGACGACGGTCTCTTCCCGGTTGCCGGTGATGTCGCGGAAAGTCGCTCCCCGGAACTTCTCCCCGACATACATGCGCTTGCTTCCTTCTCCGCCGTTGGTCATGACGCAGGCGAGGCCGGAATTTTCATGCCAGTCGTCGCCCTCGCGCGTCCAGCCGATCGTATTCGCGTGGTCGAAGTAATCGTTCTGCCTGCCGTACGCGCAGCGTCTCCGGGCTTCAAGCAGCGGGAGCAGCCCGGGGCGCATATCCGGAATTTCATCGTGGGGAATTCCATACCAGTCGCCGTAGAAAACACACGGATACCCCTCCTGACGCAGCAGGATCAGCGCATACGCAAGCTGGCGGAACCAGCCCTGCACCCACGATTCGAGCGACTGCCCGGGCTGGCTGTCATGATTATCCACGAAAGTGACGGACTTGGCCGGATTGTCTTTCGTCAGCGTATTGTCGAAGATGGTCCGCATATCGAACTTGTTTCCCTCGTTCGAAGCCTTCAGGAAATTGTAATGCAGCGGCACATCGAACAGCGACAGCGCGCCGACCGTGGTATCGAGGTAATGCTTCAGCGCATCCAGATCCGGACTCCAGTACTCCCCGACCGTGAACAGCTCTTCGCGTTCCTTTCGGCGCAATGCATCGAGCCAGTCGTGATAGAAGGTAAATTCCATATGCTTGACCGCGTCGAGACGGAAACCGTCTACATCGGTCTTCTCAAGAAACCATTTTCCCCAGCGGGTCAGCTCTTCGATGACCTCCGGGTTATTCAGGTCCACATCCGCGCCCATCAGGTAATCGTAGTTGCCGTTCTCGCGGTCGACGTTCTCCTGCCACTCCTTGCCGCGGAATTTGAAAACGCCGTTGTCGTCGTGCTTCGCATCATGGTCGACCGCGATGAAATGGTTCCAGTGCCATTCGAAATCGGAATATTTTTTGTTGCGGCCCGGAAACATGAAGTGCGTGTACGCTTCGATCTTCCTGCTCCGCTCCCCGAGCTGCTCTTCGCGATTGTCGGGCTTGTACTCTTTGGCCATCGCCTCTTCGGCTTCGTCCCCGCCCATCCGGTGATCCAGGACGATATCGGCGTAGACCTGCAGGCCGCTCTCGTGGCAGGCCCGGATTGCGGCAAGCAGCTCTTTCAGGGTTCCGTACCTGGTCGGGACGGAGCCTTTCTGGTCGAATTCGCCGAGGTCATACAGATCATAAACCGCATAACCGACGTCCTCCGCTCCGGAATTTCCCTTGTAACAGGGCGGAATCCAGACGCCCGTAATTCCCGCCGAAGCCAGCTCCGGCGCCTCCTTCTCCAGTTGCTTCCACAGCATTCCGGACGGCAGATACCATTCGAAATACTGCATCATCGTACCGTTTCCGCTCATGTTCTCCTCCTCATGGCGTTCTCTGAACCGGACGCTCTCCACTTCATCCGGATCAGGTGGCTGCAAGTATTTGCATTAATTATTATACACAAGGAAACAAAACAATTCAAACGTGTTTTTATCAAAAACAAGACAAAATATCATAATCAGTTGATTATAAACACAAAAAAATCAAACCTTAAACTAAAAAAGAGTTTTCCGGGCGGAATATCCTCTTATTTTTCGCCAAAGAAGCAAATAGTTATTTTTATCATATATATCCCGACACTGCCGCCGGCTCCGGCCCTTCCATGTTTCCGGCGCCGTGATGATTACAGGTGCAGACAGCCGCCGGCGCCTGCCGCGGGGAGCTTTCAGAACGGAAGGAAAATCGACTTTCCCGCCGGATTCCACGGTTGCGGCAAAAGCGGGGATGTTGTTGAAATGGGGCGGAGAGTATGGAGCGGCCGACGGGCGGCGGCTCAGAATAAGGCGGATTCCCGGTGCCGTATTTGACAATAGTGCAAACTCCGCCTGCTGTCGCGCTCCGTCCGGTCCGGCGATCACCTGTGCCGAGGTTCGGACGGCGGCATTCCTGTTCCGCGGCGTCATATGTCGCCGATTTCCTCCAGGGTCTGCATGCCGTGAATGACCTGCCGGGGGCCGTGCGCCTGAGCACGGTAGTTTTTCGGGGAAACACCGACCTGCCTGCGGAATTGCCGCGAAAAATAGAGCGAGTCGGAAAAGCCGGTCGCCGCCGCGATTTCGCCGATGTTCATATCGGAACGGATCAGGAACTCCATCGCCTTGCGAATCCGCAGATTGAGCAGCCATTGCATCGGAGAGGTTTTCATCTCCTCGCGGAACTTCCGGAAAAACGAACTTTCCGACAAATTGGCCAGCCGCGCCAGCCTGGGCAGGCTGATCTCCTCCTGATAATTGCGGCGCATGAACGCAACCGCAATTCCGATGTCGCTGTTGAAACGCTCCCTCTCCACATAGCTGCAGGATTTGCGCAGCACCAGCACCAGCAGATTCAGCAGATGCGAGATCAGCAGAAGCTCCGCGCCGACACTCCGCTGCCGGCTTTCCATCGCCATCGCGTGCAGCAGGATATCGAGTTCCGCGAGCGTGGCGGAGTCCACGCAGAGTTCACGGCGTTCCTCCGCCGGACAAAAGAGCAGCGGGTAGCCGGCCAGTCCGCTCAGGGATTTCCGGTAGGGGCGCAGAATCTGCGAGTCGAACATGAAATTCATCAGCGTCAGCGGCTCGGAATACTCATAGGCATGGCTTTCGCCCGGATGAAGCAGAAAAACGCTGCCGGGGCGCAGCGGCAGTTTCTGGCTGTCGGTCAGGTGGGTCCCGGCGCCGCGCAGAACGACCGCAAGCTCATAAAAGTTATGCTTGTGATACTGCGTGTGGGACAGTTCCTTTTCCCAGTCGTTCATAAAATGAACCGATTTCAGCGCCGTGGCGTGATAGCCTCCGGAATAAGCCTTGAGCTTCAGACAGTAAATCGACGGGGCGCGCTTTCCGGTTTTGCCAGGAAAATCCATGTTTTTAAGAGTATCGTGTTTGTGTTTCTTCTGGTCTCACGGTACAATATAGCCCGTAATCAAACCAATTGCAAACAGTTTCACGAACACGTCATCCGGCCGGAAGACCGGAACGGCGGAAAACCAAATCGGAAAGGAGCCCCTCCATGCAACTGCTCGACTGGGGAATTGTCGGAGCTTTGCTGCTCATACTGACGGCCACACTGATCATCAGCCGGCGCCAGGTCAAAAGCACGGCGGATTTTCTTGCCGCCAACCGCTGCGCGGGCCGGTATCTGCTGGCCGTCACAGACGGCATCGCCGGCATCGGCGCGATTTCGATCATCGCGACATTCGAACAGTATTATATCGCGGGATTCTCCCCGGTCTGGTGGGGATTTCTTTCCGGGCCGATCGCCCTGCTCATGTCGATCTGCGGCTGGGTTTATTACCGCTTCAGGGAGACGCGCTGCTTTACGATGGCGCAATTTTTCGAGGTGCGCTACAGCCGCCGCTTCCGGGTGTTCAGCGGAATGCTGGGATGGCTCTCCGGCGTGCTGAACTACGGGATATTCCCGTCGGTTTCGGTCAAATTCTTCATGTTTTTCTGCAGGCTGCCCGACAGCTTCCAGATCGCCGGGATTCCCTTTGTTTTCAGTACCTATGTGTGTTTGCTCCTTTTCGTCATCTCGCTCGGCGTCACGTTCGCCATCTGCGGCGGACAGCTTGCGATCATGCTGACCGACTTCATCCAGGGAACGTTCTGCAACCTCGTCTTCCTGGTCCTGATGATCTTCATGGTCATGCAGTTCAACTGGGAGACGATTTTCGAGACGCTGACCGTGCATGCGGCGGAGAATCCGGGGCAGTCGCTTTTCAACCCCTTCGACACGACCGGAATCCGGGATTTCAACATCTGGTTCTTCCTGATGGGCATTGTGCTGGTGGTGCTGACCAGCGGCACCTGGCAGGGACAGTCGGGCTATGCGGCCGCCGCCAAAAGCGCGCACGAAGCGAAAATGGCGCGTTTTCTCGGAGTGTGGCGGCAGCTGGTGCAGTGGGCTTTGCTGCTTTTCATCCCGATTTGCGCCTTCACTTTCTTCAACAGCCCGCAATACGCCGACAGCGCGCAGACGGTTGCGGAAACACTCGGAACGCTTCACGGACAGGAGGCCAGCCAGGCGCGCGTGCCGCTGTTCCTCTCCCATATCCTGCCGCCCGGACTGCTCGGGCTGTTTGCGGCGCTGATGCTGGCGGCGATGCTGTCGACCGACGACTCCTATATGCACAGCTGGGGCTCCATCTTCGTGCAGGATGTGATCATGCCCTTCCGCAAGAAACCGTTCACTGAAAAACAGCATATCCTGCTGCTGCGGCTGTCGATCGTCTTCGTCGGAATCTTCGCTTTCTTCTTCAGCTGGCTCTTCAAGCAGACCGAATACATTCTGCTTTTTTTCCAGATCACCGGCGCGATTTTCACGGGCGGCGCGGGCGCGGTGCTGATCGGCGGCCTGTACAGCCGGAGCGGTTCGACGCTCGGCGCCTGGGTGGCGATGATCCTCGGCTCGGGGCTGGCGCTCGGCAGCATCGCGCTGCAGCAGTGCTGGCCGGCCCTCGCTCCGGCAGTGGCCGAATATGTGCCGGACTCCGCTGCACAGTGGCTGCTTGCCCGCCGGGAACGCTTCCCGGTCAACAGCCAGATCCTCGCATTTGCGATCACCCTGACCGGATTCGCAAGCTATTTCATCGTTTCGTATATCGACCGCAAGGTGCACGGCACGAAATATTTCAATCTTGAGAAGATGCTCCACCGCGGCAAGTACGACCTCTCCGGCGAACACCGGGAGGTATGGTCCGCCGGCAGGATCTGGAAGATTTTCGGGCTGACCGACGAATTCACCCGTTTCGACCGCCTGCTCTTCTTCGCGTCGCTCCTGTGGACTTTGCTCTGGACGGCCGCTTTTGTCGCCGGAACGCTCGGCCACTTCGTTTTCGGCTGGCAGCCGCTGCACTGGCTGCGGCTGTGGCGGGGATATGTGATGCTGGGCTTCGGGCTCGGAATCGGCACAACCATATGGTTCCTGATCGGAGGTTCCGCCGATGTGGTGAAGCTGTTCCGCGCGCTGCGCACCCGGAAGCGCAACGACGCGGACGACGGACGGGTCGTCGACGGCCGCAACGCCGGAGAGGAAATTTCCGCCGGCGGCACGGAAACGGCAACGGGTTCCTCCGGTGATTGAACGTCCCGGGCCGGCAAACCTGCCGGCCCGGAGCAGAACATTTCCAATTGGCAGAAAAATCCATATTTATGAAAGGATAACACTTGTTGTCAGATTGATCTCATAGTATAATATGATTGTCGTGCAATTGATCCGTCAAGTCTATCGACTCTTTGATAAAAGTCAGAAAGGAACATCCACCATGAAAACAAAACCGATCGCAAATCAACTCCATGAGGAGCATAATTTTTTCCCGCGTGCCGTCCCGGCGGCCGCCGCCCGCCGATTCACCCTCATCGAACTGCTCGTGGTAATCGCGATCATCACGATTCTGGCGGCCATGCTGATGCCGGCCCTGAACCATGCGCGCAGCACAGCAAAGGGAGCCAGCTGCAAAAACAACCTCAAGCAGTGCATGCTCGCCACCGCGCTTTACGCAGACGACAGCAATGGCGTCGTCATCCTGAAGAAATGGGGCGCCGGGTTTCAGACTCTGCTCGGCAGCATGGTGCTCGGCAATTACATCGAGGACTGGCAGATCAATGCTTTTCCCCGGCGCCTGCCGTCGTTCAAGGTGGCCGCCTGTCCGGCGGTTCCGGCCGATTTCGACCTCGCCGATCCGGCCTCGATGGAAAATGAAGGCAGGAATTTCACAGCCCTTTACGGAGTTCCCGCCAGCGCGGAAGGCGGCGACGAGAACAGCCGGTATTACACGCCGAGCTACGCCGACAATCCGGAAGCCTTTGTCAGGCGGCCGTCGGATTGGAACGGAGAAGGGACGATCGTCTCTTTCACGAAAATCAAAAATGCGTCCAGTTTCCTGATCTATGCCGATACCTGGAACAGCAGCAACAAGCAGACCGGCTGGTTCTTCTTCGGGGGGGAAGGCGACAATATCGATCTGCGCCACAGCCAGAAAGCCAATGCCGGCTGGGCCGACGGCCACGTGGACGGAATCCGGAAGGGCGATATCGGCGAATGGGCGTCGGCGGGAAAAGTTTACGGCTGCTACTACCGGCTGAACGGCGCTTCCCTCAAATTCTGACCATTCACGCCGCAGAAAGGATATCATCGTGTTGATCATACTGAAAAAAGTTACGATTTCCGCCTTGGGACTGGCCGCATTGCTGCCGCTGGCCGGAGCGGAGTGGCGGGTGGAATCCCCCCTCCCCGGCATTCTGGAGCTGGCCAACGACGGCAATCAATGGGGCGGCCTGAATCCCTTCGACGTTCTGCCCTGCAACGGCTCCGGCTGTATTGCGAAAAAGGAATTCCCGCTGGATAAACTGCCGGCCGGAAGTCTCGAAAAGGCGGACAAGGTCTATCTGAAGCTGCATATCGGCGTATTCGACCAGAGCACGGAGCTCAATCCGAATGCGCCGAACGGCCTCACCGAGCGCTTCCGGATCAGTTTTGACGGCGGCGGCGACCTGGTGCTCAGCACCTCCGATCCGCGGCTGCCGGCCCGCAGCGCGACTTCCGGCAGACTCAACGACTGGGTCGAGATTCCGATCGACAAGTCGCTGCTGCTCAACCGCGACAGGATCGCCATATCGGTCGCCAAGGTCGATGACGGAGACGATTTCATCTACCCCAGCGTCGACCGGAGCGTGGAGAATACCGCCAGCTCCGTCAGCCGCGACGGCGGAAAAAACTGGAGCCGCGACTGGAACCGTGAACAGAACCAGCCGTGCGGCGAATTCATGATGCGGCTCAAGCTTGCCGACACGGAGGAGCAGACGGCCTCCTGGCGGGTGGACTCCCCGCGGCCCGGCGTGCTTGAGCTGGCCAACGACAACAACAGCTGGGGCGGGCTGAACCCCTTCGACGTCCTGCCCTGCAACGGTCCCGGCAGCATTGCCGCGAAAGTGTTCCCGCTGACGAAGCTCCCCGCCGGAAGTCTCGAAAAGGCGGAAAAGGTCTATCTGAAGCTGCATATCGGCGTATTCGATTACAGTACGGAGCTCGACAGGGAAGCGCCGAACGGCCTCACCGAGCGCTTCCGGATCAGCTTCGGCGGCGGCGGAGAGCTGGTGCTCAACACCTCCGATCCGCGGCTGCCGGCCCGCAGCGCGACTTCCAACAGACTCAATGACTGGGTCGAGATTCCGATTGACAAGTCGCTGCTGCTGAATCGCGAGGAGATTTCGATTTCGATAGCCAAAGTCGATGACGGAGACGATTTCATCTATCCCGGCATCGACCGGAGCGTGAAGAATACCGCCAGCTCCGTCAGCCGCGACGGCGGGAAAAGCTGGAGCAGCGACTGGAACCGTGAACAGAATCAGCACTGCGGCGAATTCATGATGCGGCTCAAGCTCTCCAGCGTCGGCGAACAGGGAACCGCTGAATGGACGGCCGGGAACGGCATCGTCGGGGACCCCGAACAACTGTTCGCGTATGCGGCGGACGAAGGGGAGCTCTTCCGTCTGGAATTGCGGCGGCACTGGGATGAATCACGGCCGCTGACCCTTGCGTTTACCACGGAGCCGGATGCCGAATTCTCCGCGGTTGACGAAAAGGGCGCCGCGGTCGCTTTCACCCGCAGCGGCAATACGCTGAGCTTCAACACGGGAGTTCCGTTCGCCGTCGAGTGCCGCAACGGCAGGGTGCGGTCGGTGAAGGCGTCGTTCGCTCCCGCCCGGGAGTGGCCCGCCGCCCGTCCCGATATGACGCCCGAAGTGAACGCCCCCGCCGGCGCGCGTACCGGCGTCGCCCCCTCATGCCGGATCGACAATTCGACCGCCATCCTTGAAAATGAGGCGATTCGGGCGGAATTCCAGCTTGCTCCCGCACTGGCGCTCAAGAGCCTGTTCTGTGCGGAAGTCAATAAAAACATCCTGAAAGCCGCAGATGAAACCCGGATTTTCCGCATCCATGCCGGCGGCAGGACCTACGACGCCCGGGACGGAAAAGTGACGTCGGTCAAGCCGCTGTCGAACGGTTTTCAGGCGGTCGTTCTTCTGGAAGAACCCGGACTGGAATGCACGGTTTCGGTCATCGCGGAACGGGACGAGCTGCGTTTCAAGCTCGACGTCGTCAACCGCGGGGAGTCCGGCGCCGACTTTGCACTGGCCTTTCCGCATCTGGACGGGATCACGCTTTCCGCGAAGCCGGAAGACGATTTCTATCTCTTTCCCTTCGGCGGCGGCATCATCGGCGGCGAAAACTGCCATTTCCGCAGCGCCTACGGCCAGAACGACGCATGGTGGCAGATGGTCGATCTCTTTTCGCGCACTTCCGGCGGCGGCGTCTATCTGCGCGGCGACGACCCGGACGCCTCCTACAAGTTTCTGAACCTGCGCAAGGGAAAAGGGGTGAAGCACCCCGACCTGTACCGCCTCTGCACCGGCACCACGCCCGGATTTTTCGAGTCGGAGCATCACTGGCCGCACGCCCTTTCCGAAGGCGATTATGCGGGCATGGCGATCGACTATGCCGAACGCCCCTGCGCCCCCGGCGTGAAAGTCACCCTGCCGGACGCCGTGATCGGCACCCATGCGGGCGGCTGGAAAGCGGCGATGCAGCGTTACGCCGACTGGGCGGCCGGTGTCTGGCCCCGGCAGGCCTTCCCCGGCAAGCTTACCGGCCAGTGGAACTACCGCGCCGGCATGGGGCTCGGCTCCCCGCTCTGGAAAGACGGCAAATACGACACCTCCTATCAGGGGAAACACCACAAACGCCCCGCCGACATCTGGGAGCTGTGCAGCTGGTGGACTCTCTCCAGATCGCTCTACTGGAAGCTGCCGTTCGAGGAAATCGGCAGATTCGCCAAAGACCCGTGGGTGGAAAAGGTCCTGGTCTGGCGCGATCCGGCCACCGGTGAAAAAGTGCTTTCGTATGCGCTCGGCGATTATGACGGCTACAATCCGCAATGGGGCGGGCTCCCCGCTTTCCGGCAGCATATCCGGGACCTCAAAAAGGCCGATCAGGTGGCGCTGCTCTACTATGACGCGGTGCTGATGGACGCTTCCGCGAAAAATGCGAAGATGGTTCCCGAATTCGCGGTCATCAACCATCAGTACAAATGCGCTCCGGCGCACGATGTCGCCAATCCGACCACGCCTCCGGGAATCGTCGCCAAATTTCACCAGTACGCCATGTGCGTCAATGCCGAAAAGTTCGCCGATTACACGATCGACGACGTAGTCCGGGTCGTCGAGGAAACCGGGGTCGACGGCGTGCGCCTCGACGAATTCGGCGGCGGCGGCCATCTCTGTTTCAGCACCATGCACAAGCACATCTTCTCCAACGAAGGCTGGGGCAACCCGGTGCTTCAGGCGGTCGCCTGCATCACGCGCGGCATCCGGGAGAAGCTCGGCCGCTCCGGCAGAGAGGTGCTGCTGCTGACCGAGTTTCCCGGCCACGACATGCTGGTTTCCACGCTTGACGGCGCCCTGTGTTATGACGGCATCAGCCGCCGGAGCTTCGCCCGTCCGGCCCAGATCAATCTGCTGCGCTTCTATTTCAGGAACTGCAAACTCTTTGAAATCATCGAGGATGCGGGCGACCACAAACCCGCCCCGTGGGATCTGTGGCTGTGGAACGCGGTCGGCGTCTACAATTCCGGCGAATACCCCGATCACATCCGCTCGCTGCTGCTCGACAACAACGACGCCTTTGACCTCGGCGAACTGGAACCGCTGGTCGATACCGTCTGCGACGGCGTCTACGCCAACCGGTTCACCTCCGGCCGGAAGCGGATATGGACGCTTTTCAACGCGACCGGACATACCGTCGACCGGCCGCTCCTGAAGCCGGAAGGCAGCGGCGACGTCCACTATGTCGAGCTGACGACCGGCCGGGAACTCGCGTTGCGGGACGGGCAGCTTTCCTGCCGGATGCGCCCGCAGAGCACCATCGCCATTGCGGAATATCCCCGGCTTCTTTCCCTGAAAGACGGAAAGCTTCAGGTGAAGGAGATGCCCGCCGGAGCGAAGCTCGTCGCCTCGGACGCCGATGGCCGGAAAAGCGTGGAGCTGACTTCCGGAGCCCCCCTGCCCGACCTTGCCGGAACCGACCGGATCAAGCTCGTCGGAGCCGACGGAATCGTGCTGGACATCCGTCACCGGGATTCTCTGTGAAGTAAAAAGACCCCATGAGTATTCTGGCTGTAACCGGGGTGCAGGTCAACGACCGCGACTGCACCGGGGAGCTTCTTTTCGTCGCGTCGCCGCAGGTGGAGTTCTCCTGGCGCATCGAAACGGATTCTCCCGGCTCCCGGCAATGCGGTTATCAGATCGTGGCCACCGACGCGGACGGACGGTTGCTCTGGGACTCCGGACGGGTCGCCGGGAACGCCTGCCGGGGAGTTCCGTGGCGGGGCGCCGGGCTGAAAGCCGGCGACCGGGTCAGCTTCCGCATCCGCGTTTTCGACCGGACCGGCAACCCGTCGCCCTTTTCCGTGGAGAATGCGTTTGCGGTCGCACTCCAGTCGCCTGCCGACTGGAACGGCGCGCGCTGGGTCCGGTTTGCCGGGAATCGCTGTGCGGCGGCGGCTCCGGCCCCGCACTTCCGGCGCGAGTTCACCGTCGGCGACGGTTTGCGCCGGGCGGTGCTCTCGATCACGGCGCGCGGGGTTTTCGAGCCGTCTCTGGACGGAACCCGGATCGGCGGCGATCTTCTCGCCCCCGGCTGGACCGATTTCAGGAAACAGATTCAGTTTCTTTCCTGCGATCTGACCGACCGCCTGCCGCCGGGCAGACACGCGCTCGGGGTGATCCTGGCGGAAGGCTGGTGCTGCGGCAACCTCACCGTGCTGCGGATGCGCAACGTCTATCATCCGCACCCGGAGCTGCTTGCGCATCTGGAGCTGGTCTACCGGGACGGACGGCGCGAATCCGTGGTCACCGATTCCGGCTGGAAAACGGCGACCGGACCGATTCTCGGCTCCGATCTCTATGACGGAGAAGATTACGACGCCCGGCTGGAAATGCCCGGCTGGAATACTCCCGGCTTCGACGACGGCGCGTGGGAGGCCGCCCGCGAAAGCGGCGGAGTCGCGGAGACGCCCCGGCTCGTTCAGAAAAGCGCCCCGCCGGTCCGGTATATGCGGGAGCTGAAGCCGGTCCGGCTGCTGCGTCCGAAAAAAGACGTCTGCATCTGGGATTTCGGCCAGAACTTTTCCGGCACATTCCGGGTGTGTCCGCGCGGGATTCCCGGCAGGCGGTATACCTTTGCGACCGCCGAAATTCTGGAGCCGGACGGGTCGCTCTACACGCTGAATTACCGGGGAGCCCGTTCGCAGGACAGCTACATCTGCGCAGGTCCCGTGGAACAGGCCGCGGAATATGTGCCGAAGTTCACCTTCCACGGGTTCCGCTATCTGCAGATAGACGGCTGGCAGTTCGACCGGATTCCGCCGGAGGAGCTGGACGTTACCGCGCTGGTCATGTACAGCGCGATGCCGGATCGGTGCCGCTTTTCATGCGGCGACTCCGGCGTCAACCGGCTGTGGCTCAATGCTCTCTGGGGACAGCGCAGCAACTTTCTGGAGATTCCGACCGACTGCCCGCAGCGCGATGAACGGCTCGGCTGGACCGGAGACGCCCAGATTTTCGCTCCCGCGGCGATGCTGAATATGGACTGTCTGGCCTTTTTCCGGAAATATCTCCGCGATATCCGGGACGGTTTCACGCCGGAAGGCGCCGCCCCCTCGATCGCCCCGGCGGTGCTGCACATCAACGACGGCGCCGCGGGCTGGGGGGACGCCGTAACCCTGCTCCCCTGCGCCCTTTACCGCCACTACGGTTCGACGGCGGTGCTGACGGAGAATTATGAGGCGATGAAACGCGCTCTGAATTATCAGCTTTCCCGCTCGGAAGAGTTCATCATCGGCGGCGAAGGGCAGTTCGGCGACTGGCTCGCGCCGGAGGCAACTCCGCCGGACCTGGTGGCGACCGCTTATTTCGCCCATTGTGCGGAAACCGTCGCCGAGGCGGCCGGAATTCTGCGGATTCCCGGCGACCGCGATCATTTCCTGAAACTTGCCGAAAATGCGGGACGGGCGTTCCGGCAGAAGTTCACCGACGGCGCCGGCCTGGTCCGCCCGGCGACCCAGACCGCGCTGGTGCTGGCGCTGGCATTCGGGCTGGTCGCCCCCGGCACCGTTTCCGAAAATCTGGACCTGCTCGAGCAGCGGATTCGCGGCAACGGCACGAAACTTTCGACCGGATTTCTCGGCACCGCCCTGATCCTGCCGACACTGGCGCGCTTCGGCCGCACCCGGTGCGCCTGCGACCTGCTGCTGCAGGAGGAGTGCCCGTCATGGCTTTTTCAGGTCAGGCAGGGAGCGACGACGTTCTGGGAACGGTGGGACGGCTTTTCGCAGGAAAAAGGGTTCGGCGACGTCTCAATGAACAGTTTCAATCACTATGCCTACGGCGCGGTTTCCGAATTTCTGGTAAGCTGGCTGGCCGGAATCCATTACCGTCATGACGGTCTGGTTTTCGAAATCATTCCGGACCGCCGTTTCTCGCCGGTGAAAGCGGTGTTCGACTCCCCCTTCGGGCGCATCGCCAGTTCCTGGAGCTTGACGCCGGGGGGCGGACTGCACTGGGAAGCGGAAGTTCCTCCCGGACTCCCTGCTTCGGCCCGGCTGCCCGGCGGCCGCGAACTGCCGCTTGCCCCTGGCAGGCACACCTTAAGTTGATTTACGATCCGCAAGAAGATGGTATGTCAATACCATCGAAATATTAACGATTCCTTTCTCGTAGGAGATGGTATGATTTCTCAAAAAATTTCGGAATGTCTGTCAGACCGGACCGGCAGCTATCTGATCCCGCTGCTCTGGTATGCGGGGGAGAATGCGGAGCAGGTCAGGAAGGAGATGGATGCGATCCGCCGCGCGGGTATTTCGGAGTTCATCTTCGAAAATCGCGGCGGCGACTGGTTCTGCACAGAACCGTGGATGCGGCTTTTCGAGGAGGTCCTGCAATATGCCGCCGCCTGCCGGATGCGCGTCTGGCTGCTCGACGACTCGCATGTGAACACCGGCAGCGCGAACGACTCCCTGAAACGCCCGGAAAATGCGCCGTTCCGCCAGCAATGCCTGCGGATCGAACTGATGGATGTCGTCGGGCCGGTCTCCGCCGGAGCCGTTTTCCTGCCGGAACATACCACCGCCGAAACCATCCTCGCAATAGCGGCTTATCGCCGCGACGAGCGGAGCGGCGAGTGCATCGGCGCCCCTGTCGACCTGAGCGGCAACATCAAAGACGGCCTCTGCATGCTCGATCTGCCGGCCGGCATCTGGCGCATCTATTTCGTGATGACCGCCGATCCCGCCCGGCAGGGGATGTTCGCCAACTATATCACAATGGTCTCGGCAAGCTCCTGCCGACACCTGATCGACGAGGTGCACGAAAAAATCCATGACCGTTTTTCCGCTTATTTCGGCACGGTCTTCGCCGGATTTTTCTCCGACGAACCGGCGTTCGGCAACTGCGACGGCCAATATGGAGACGATTATGCCGAACACCGGATGGGCCAGCTCCGGCGGCTTTATCCGTGGAACGCCGACGTGGCCCGGCTCCTCGCGGCCAGGTGCCGGATGACCGAAAACGAGCTGGTGCTCCGGCTGCCCGCATTGTGGGACGCGGTATCCCCCGGCGACACCGCACTGCGGCTCGCCTATATGGACCTGATCACCGGCCTCTGGCGTGAAAATTACAGCTGCCGGCTGGGCGACTGGTGCGAGCAGCACGGCGTCGAATATATCGGGCATGTCCTCGAAGACGAGGGCGCACATATGCGCACCGGCTGGGGATGCGGACACTTCTTCCGGGCGATGGCCGGGCAGCACATGGCCGGCATCGACACCGTGCTCGGCCAGACGATTCCGGGAATCACCTCGGCGCCCCACGCGCTGAATCAGGGGACCCTGCTCAAGAATACACTCTTCTATCAGTACACCATGCCGAAGCTGGCGGTTTCGCTCGCCCGGCATAATCCGAGGATGCGCGGACGGTCGATCTGCGAGATTTTCGGAGCCTACGGCTGGAATGCCGGGTTGTCGTTCATGCGCGCGATCCTGAATTTTCACCTTGCTTCCGGGGTGAATCACTATATTCCGCACGCCTATTCGATGTGTCTGCCGGAGGTGTTCCGGGGGAATGCGGACGAACACAGGAACGGTGGCGGTTTCACGCCGCCGGGCTATTGCATGAGCTACCTCGCCCCGGCGTTTTACGCCGGCGGTTTCAATCCGCAATACGGGATTTTCTGCAAGCTGATGCGTTATGCCCAGCGGGTCTGCCATCTGCTCGCCGGCGGCGAACACCTGGCCGATGTCGCAATCTATTACAATGCGGAGGGCGACTGGGTCAATCAGGGGGCCGTGACATCCCTGGACGAGGTATGCGCGGCGCTGACGCGGGGAGGATTCGATTACGATATCCTCCCCGCCGACACGCTGCTGCGCGACGCCGAAGCGGAAAATTCCCGGCTGCGGGTCGGCCCGGCAAGTTACGGCGCGCTGATCGTTCCCGGCTCGACGGTCCTGCCGGAAAAGCTGCTGGAACGGTTTGAGGTTCTGGCGGCGCAAGGCGTTCCCCTGCTGTTCGCCGGAATACTGCCGGAACGTACCGAAGAGCCGGATTCCGCAGCAATAGCTTCCCTGCCCGGCAAACTGCGCGCCGTGCCGGTTCCGGCCCTGGCGGAACGGCTCGGCGGCATCAGCCCCGGACGGTTGCGGATCTCCCCGGCGATACCGGAACTGCGTTACTTCGGCATGCGCGGCGAAGACGGCGCAATTTATTATTTCTTCTGCAACGAAGGCCGGACTGACGCCCGGTTTCAGGTTGCCGCGACGCAGAACGCCGTTCTCTACGACCCGTGGGGAAACCGGCTTTTCCGGTTGACTGCGGGACCGGACGGCCTCCGGCTCACGGTGCGGCCGCAGGAACTGCTCGTCGTCGTTTTCAACCGGGACGAGCCCGGACTGCCGCTTTTCCTGCCCGGGGAAAAAGCGATGCGCGAACTGCCGCTGCGTTACCGAATCTCCCTGCGCGAAGCCGGAAATGCCGGGACGTTCCGGGTCATCCGCGAAAATTCAGAGGCGGTCAACCTCACCGTCGCGGAGAACCTGACTCGCTTCTGCGGAGAAATCCGTTATGAAGCCGAATTCGACTGGACCGGCGCTTCCGCGGAAACACTGGTGATTCCCGAATGCGGCGATTGCGCGGAACTCTGGCTGAACGGCAGCTATTGCGGCGCCGAAATCGGGCCGCAGTGCCGTTTTGAGATCGGCGGGAAGCTGAAACCGGGCCGCAATACGCTGCTGATCCGGACGGCGGACAATCCGGCCTATGCCGACCGGCCGACGGACGGCTCCGGTGTGCCGTGCGGCCGGGCGCTGCCCCTCTGCAAACACGGATTCACCGGAAACGTTTTCATTATATAACAGGTTTATCAGCAAAGGAATCATACCATGTACGATGTGTTCAGCCTGCCGGACTTCAGCTTTCCGGAAGGATTTCTGTGGGGCAGCGCCTCCGCGGGCCATCAGGTCGAAGGCGACAATATCCACAGCGACGCCTGGCATCAGGAACAGAAGGATAACAGGGAAGAACCCTCCGGGAAAGCCTGCGACAACTGGCGGCTTTTCCGCGAAGATGCGCGGCTGGTCGCTTCGCTGGGGCATCGGGCCTATCGCTACTCCGTCGAATGGAGCCGGGTGGAACCGGAAGAAGGCCGCTTCGACCAATCGGCGCTCGATCATTACAAGGAGATGAGCGAGCTGTTCAAGCAGTTCGGCGTCAAAACGTTCGTTACGCTGAACCACTTCACCGTTCCGCAATGGTTCGCGGCGAAGGGCGGCTTCTGGAAGCGCGAGAACCTTCCGTATTTTCTGCGCTATGCGGAAAAGGTCGTGAAAACCTTGACGGGGCTGGTCGACTTCTATCTGGTCATCAATGAATCCACCCATACCAGAATCGACACGCAGCTGGGTTTCAACCATCTGGTCGCCCACGCCCGGACCTACCGCCTGATCAAATCGCTGTGCAATGTGCCGGTCAGCTCGGCGCATATGGCGACACAGACCTTCCCATACCGCTATTATGACGAGCTGGACCGGGTCATGGCGGCGTACCGGGATTTTCAGTATAACGGCTGCTTCCTGCACGCGATCGCCACCGGCGAACTGATTTCGCCGTTCGGTGAAGCGGAGGAGTGTCCGGAACTCAAGGGAGCGGCGGACTATTGGGCAGTCAACCTTTATACGCGGGAACTCATCGATTCCCGCCGGAAAGATCTGTCCGCTTCCCGTTTCCCGCACAAGAAACTGCGGATGATCGACAAGGATTTCTATCTGGAGGAGATGTATCCCGAAGGCATGACCGCCATGCTGGAACGCTTTCGCGACAAGCCGATTTACATTACGGAGAACGGCTGCAGCTGCAACGACGACCGCTTCCGCATCGTCTACCTGGCTCTTTACCTTTCAGCGGTGCATGACGCGCTCAAGCGGGGCATGGATGTGCGCGGCTATCTCTACTGGTCGCTGATGGACAACTACGAATGGAGTTCCTTCCTGCCCCGCTTCGGTCTCGTGAATGTGGACTTCAAGACCTTTGAACGGACTCCGAAGCCGAGTGCCGCATTTTACCGCGAAATCATTGAAAACAACGGCTTTTCGCAGGAGATACTGAGAAAATACCTGCATGAGCTCCCGACACTGGAAATAACCTGCTGAGAATATACGTCCGCCGCTCCCGGTTCATGACCCGACTCTCCGGAGCAGCAGGCAAGGAGCCGCTTCGGGTTACCAGCCCGGAGAAAAGAAGCTTCTGAAAATCCGGAACAGAAATTTTACATCTAAAATACGAAAAGGGGCTGTTGCAAAACCTCATAAGGTATGCGACAGCCCTTTTTCTTTTGAATCTCGGTAAAATTGTGTATAATAAGGCTATGATCAGGAGATGACCATGGCCTATTTTACAAATTTTCAGGACTATTTGTTTCTTTGCTCAGATCTATCATCTGAGGAAAAGCAGAAACTCGATAATTATCTCTGGATTTTAGAGTACTCGGGCGTAAGTCGAATAATAGCAGAAACAGTAACGAAAAGCATCGAAAAAGGCGGAAGACCATCTCATAATCCGTTTCGTTTATTTTCCGCCATGTTATTTGCATTTTCTAAACATTCGGGAAGTCTTCGGCGCATTGAAGACAGCATTCGATTTGACACACGTTTTATGTATTTGATGGAACAAAAGGTTCCGTCATATTCCACAATTTCCAGGTTTTACAACAACATAGTTGTTGCAAGACAGCGAGAAATATTCTCATGTATCATGAAAGAGATTGTTCGGAAATATAACATTGACATATCTGAAGTCTTTATCGACGGAACAAAGCTTGAAGCCAATGCCAATAAATATAAATTCGTCTGGAAGCCTAGAAAAAAGCATGATAAGCTAAACGAAGGCCTCAGATCAATTATTTCTGCCTATTTTCATTTGCCGCCAGGGAAAAAAGAATTTATATCGAAAGAAGTAGCTCAATTTCTCTCTATGCTCAAGCAGAAAATTACAGATAGAAACATTTCTGTTGTAAGTGGTTCAGGGCATCGACAGACGCAGATTGTCAAAGATTATCATTCATTGGAGAAAATGTTATTGAAAACATTGCAATATGAAGAAATTGAAGCGATTTGCGGCACTGAACGGAATTCTTATTACAAAACAGACAAAGATGCAACAGCAATGTGCTTGAAAACGGATTATTATTCAGGTCTCGGAAGTAACATGCATGCCGCGTATTCTCTTCAAATTGTAGTTTCGAAAGGACTAATCCTGGATTATCTTGTGTCCCAAGATAGATCCGACAGTAAGACTTTTATACCTCTACTTAACAACTATCATGCAGACTATGGTTCTTTCCCGGAAAAGTTGTGCGCAGATAGTGGATATGGTTCGTTGGATAACTACAGATATATGGCTGCTGAGGGCATAGAAAACTATGTCAAACCGCAGATTTGGCAGAAGATGGTTCGCGGAGAATATATCGATCTATACAGTTTCGATGAAGAACAAAACCTGATTTGTTTGAACGGCAGAAAGGCAGTTAAACTTGATAGTTATGGAACTCATTCCAGAGGGAAAGGAACCAAGTTTTATCATATTGAGAATTGCAACGAATGTAAATTTAAACCGTATTGTATGAGATGTGTTGCTGATAAAGAACGCCAAGATAGAGTTTTTGAGGTATGTTACGAACTGTATGAATTCAAGAAACAAGCGGTACAAAATCTACTTTCGCCGAAAGGAATTGAAATGCGTATCAATCGTTCATCCCAAGTAGAAGGAACTTTCGGCGTTATAAAGCAGGATATGGATTATGAAAGGGTCAGCCGAAAAGGTCTCGATAATGTCAGTGCTGAGTGTATGCTCGTTTGTCTGGGATATAACATCCGCAAGTTATTTTCTTTTTTTGAAGGAAAAGGAAAAACAGATTACTGGATTGCACCAGCAGATCTTGAGCCAGAAGTTCCAAAGAAAGCTAATCTGAAAAGACTCATGAAGAAGCAATTAATGGGGCAAAATGAAATGCTGAGAGAGTCTTATAAATATGGAAAAAGGGCGGCTGCAAAACCATGAGGTTTTGCAACAGCCCCTTTTCATATTTCCCGTCAGGAAGCCAATCGTTATTTCTTGACATTCTCGGAGAGATTATCAAGCGCTTTGGAACCTTCCTTGGCGACATCGCCGACGCCGTCCTGAACAGCCTTCACTCCGTTTTCGACGGCGTCACCGGCTTTCTCGGCAGTCGTTTTTTCTCCACAGCCGCAGAACACGGCAAGGACGGCAACCGCCATGACCGGCAAGACCAATTTACGCAACATACCCATCTTCCACCTCCTCATGTTGATTATTCGGCCGGAATCGGCCTTTGGATTTAAAATAATCCACCTTTGCCGAAAGTCAACTGAATCTTCCGGAAAATGATTGCAGGATTTATATCATCATATAAAAAATTTCCTGTAAAAAAAACGCACAGAGGGGAAGTCGCTTTTTCGTAGCCTCCGTTTCCACTCCAGTTCGGCCGGGGAACGGACCGGCCATTCCGGCCGAGTCGCATTTCATCCGTCCAGGCCTCCCGAAGCCGGCACCGTACTTCAGGCAACCCGAAAAGCCATCCCACTCCTTTCGGCATTGACAGAATACGAAATATCATTCATGCGAATCAGTTGACAAACATGAAATTCTAAAAAACGGACAAAAATCGAATATTATACTCTTGATTATTGCAAAAATTGTTTTATTATATGGGTCTTCACGGGAATTTGTGGGTAAATCAGCGTGAGATACATCAGAACCCGTCGTCAGTCAAGCGGCAATCCGGCATAACCGCTCCCGTTGGTCGCTTTTATTCCGTTTGCCGTTTGACAGCCGC
>NZ_VUNS01000033.1 GCF_009695545.1 Victivallis lenta
GGCGGCTGTCAAACGGCAAACGGAATAAAAGCGACCAACGGGAGCGGTTATGCCGGATTGCCGCTTGACTGACGACGGGTTCTGATGTATCTCACGCTGATTTACCCACAAATTCCCGTGAAGACCCAAAAACAAAGAAACCAAGGGAGTTATGCTATGAGTATCATCTACACAGTCGACCCTGCGGAAGTTGCGTCCGAAACCAATTTCCACACGATTCAGGAGGCGATCGACGCGGCGGCCGGAGTTGCCGGGGCCGGGAATCCGGTGGAAATCAGGATTGCCGCCGGAATTTATAAGGAGGCGCTGACATTCCCCGCCGGCAAGGGCAACATCACGCTTTCCGGCGCCCGGGCGGGAGTCGACGCCTCTTCCCCGGAGCGCGGCACAGGCGAGACTGTGCTGGTCGGTTACATCCTCGGCGCCGACGGCGGCGGCGCCCTGACCAACGTGACCATCGACGGCATGACGATCGAGGCCGCTTCTCAGGCGCAGATCGAGGCCGGGGAGATTCGCAACAGCGGCAATGTTCCCTATCACGGGGTGATCTGGTCGCAGTATCAGAGCGACGGCTTCACTTTGAAGAACAACATCATCACCAACGCCGGAAATCCCGCCAAGGGTACGATCTGGCTTGGTGCTCAAGAGAATGCGACGATCACCGGAAACCGGGTGACCACGGTACTGCCGGACGGGGAGGTCAAAAAGGAGGCCACGCTGGGAATCGGCGGGACCTCCGGCACGACCACGATCACCGGGAATGTCTTCGATTCCGCTCATAATGCCGTCAACCTGAGCGGGAACAACGGCGGGGACAT
Organism: Victivallis lenta; assembly: GCF_009695545.1. Taxonomy (NCBI): domain Bacteria; kingdom Pseudomonadati; phylum Lentisphaerota; class Lentisphaeria; order Victivallales; family Victivallaceae; genus Victivallis; species Victivallis lenta. The sequence goes on from NZ_VUNS01000033.1 coordinate 819, forward strand.
CACCATATCCGGGAACCACATTCTGAATGCCGCCAAATGCGGCATTCAGGTGACCAGCGCTCCCGCCGGAGGAAGCATTTCGATCACCGGCAATGTGATCGACAATTACGGTTCGGCCGTTTCCGGAAAAGCGGAGGACGAAGCGGCCATCGCTTTCCAGAAGCGCGGCGGGGCCGGGAATGAAGCGGTGGTCACCGTCACCGGCAACAGCGTCAAGGGGGATTACGATGTGCCGCTGCTCTTCTTCAGCAACAATCCCGCGGACGTTGCGGGGTCCGTCATCAGGGACAACGTATTTCAGGGCGGCAGTTCGACCGGCGTCTACATCAAGACTTCCCAGGGAGTGCAGACCGCCGATCTGGCGGTCGCCGATAACTTCTATCTGAATGCAGCCGGCGCCCAGCTGACGGAGGTTCCGGCTGTCCAGGTGGAGAGCGATTCGACGGTGAACACCACGCCCGATCCGGAGGCTGCCGTCATTTCTCCGGCTGTCGTCGTCGAAACCGGCGCTTCGGTCGTGATTGTCGATGCGGCCTGGGCTGCCTGCGAAGCCGGAACGCTGGTAATGGCCGGGGGAAAATGCTACACGATCGGCGTGAATGCTTTCGGGACTGTTCAGGCGGCGGCCGATGGTGTGGAAACCGGCGGCACGGTCAGGATTCAGGCCGGGGTTTACGATGAGAATCTGATGCTCACCAGGAGCATGACATTGCTCGGGGCTGCCGGAAATGGCACGGTGCTCAATGGCGGTATCGGGGCCGCCGCCGATCATATTGTCATTGACGGGCTTTTCATTCGTCCCGGCAGTGTCAATACGGTTGATGCGAATGGCGGCGCTGCTGCCGGCGTATCAGTCGAAAAGCACGGCATTACCGGCCTGACGGTCCGAAACTGCCGGATCGATTGCTCGGCGGCGATAGGCGGCAATGTGAAGGTTTACGGCATTACCGCCGGCTTGGGAAGCCGTTCCTATTACTCTTCCGCTGTTACGCTTGAGAATAACCGCATTACCGGTTATACGACGGGAAACGCCATTTCTGCCACGGCCCAGAACGGGATCTATCTGCGGTTTGTGAGCGGTGCGACTGTCTCCGGCAATACGGTTGAAGGCTTTTCCCACCACCTGATGCAGTTCCAGGCAGGCAGCGACGCAACGGTGACGAACAACGTTGTCCGGGATACGGACCGTAACGGCATTCAATTCGGAGCCACTGCTTCCGGAAGCAATCTCGTAAAAGGCAATGCCGTTTCGGACTGCCGGGGAGCCAGCAGCGATGACGCGGCGATTGTGCTCCGCAATGACGGAACCGGCTCCATGACGGTAACCGGAAACGAGGTGACCGGCAATAAGACCGGCGTCTACATCTCCGAAGTTACCGATGTAACGCTGCTGGAGATCACCGGTAATATCATCGACGGCAATACGATCGACATCGCCGGCAACAGTGCGTCCGACATCACCTTGAGCGGCAACAACTATGGAGCGGATGGCGAAGCCGTCGTCAGCCAGCAGGGCGCCGGGAAGCTGGAGCCCGGAGCGTCTGCTTCGGCGGAGACCGCCACGACCTCCATTTTCATCAATCCGGCCTGGGCGGGACAGACGACCGTTATCGGTCCGGACGGCAAATTCTACACGGTCGGCGTCAACGCCTTTACGAAGGTTGATGCGGCGGTAATCACCGCAGACACCCTTAATCTGGATGTGACCGGGCCGGCCGCCTGGCTGGGACGCCAGACCATTGATCTGAGCGGGGCTGTGGGCAAAACCACCGTTACGTTCCACGATATCACCGACTCCACCGTCGGCGCCTATCGCACCTATTTGAAAGGTAACAACTCCACGGTCGTCACCTTCGACAATGTGACTGCTCCCTGCCACATTTTTATGGAAAATCTGAGCGAGATCGCGCTTGTCGGAAACTCGCAGCTTGAATTCACCACCTATAACAACAACGACAGTCTGAGCACGCCTACATTCACGAATGTCGGAAAGCTGACCGTCAACGCAGGGACTCTCTGCTATTTCAGCAGTACGAATCAATACGGGTTGGGGGAAACTGTTATTTCCGGCGCCGGCACGATCAAAACTGCCGGAAACATGCTTGTCGGCGGCAACACGAATCAATTTGTCGGAACTTTGGAGATCGCCGGCAGCGTGACGATGGAAAGCGTCGAAAGCGGTTTCGCCAACGCGTCGCAGATCATCAACAACGGCACGATGTACTGCAACGCCGCCGGCACCATGGTTTTCGGTCAGAAGATTACCGGTTCCGGCATGATCACAGCCAGGAAGGAGGGCGGGACCGAGGTCGTGATTACCGGCGATCTTTCCGGCTACACCGGCAAATTCGACGCGCTTTCGGGGAACACGATCAAACTCAACACCACGCTGAACGACACGGTCAATCTCTCTCACTCCGGCGGTTCTGCCGGGACGGTGGAGCTGAATGGGGACGGCAGCGGAAAAACGGTTACGGTCAACAGCACGACGGATACCTCCACGGCGCTGAAGGTCTTCATGAACTGGAACGATGTTCTCGTTCAGGCCAACGGCAATGCGGAAACGAAGGTGTACGGAACCATTTTCCTCGGCAGCAATGAGGGCGGAGCTTCCGTCTCCGACCTTGAGGTGAGGCTTTCCGCAATGAATCTGACCGGTGGGTCGGTCGGTCACATCTATCTCGGCGGCAGGGGCGATACCATCAATGACGGCGACGATGCCGATAAAAATGCGATCGTGCTGCATGTCGATTCCGCTTATTCCACGATTTACGGAGCGGGAGAAAACGGTACGGTCAACGGCGACATCACCATCAACGTCACCGATAAGGCGTGCGGTCTGCCCTCTACTTTCGCCCCGAACGGGCAGATTTATGGCGGCGGAACCGGTAATACGATCAACGGCAATGTGAATATCAATGTCAATGCCGGAGAGGCATCGGTCGGAGATATCTACGGTGCCAATGCTTCCGGGGCAATCGACGGCGACATCAATATCACGCTTTCCTCCGGAAAAGTGAGGCAGCTGTACGGACTCCGCAACGGCAGTGCCTCCGGCAGCAGCGTGAAGAATATTGTCATCAATGTGGAAGGCGGCAGCGTCGATGATATTCGCGGCGGCAACTCCTCGGCCGGCAAGGTGCCGGGTGAATTCCGCGCCGACTGTGTGCAGATCAACCTGACCGGAGGGGAAGTGACCGGCAAGCTTTATGGCGGGTCGCAGCTCAATGCGGGCAGGATTGACATCGTTGTTGACGGTGCATCTGCCGGGGATATCTATGCCGGCAGCAAATACGGCACTGTCGGAAATACCTCGGTTGAAGTGAAATCCGGCACGGTTTCCGGCAGCATTTACGGCGGCGGCGCCGGCGGATCGTCGGCTCTTGGTTATTCGGCTGTCGACAATGCAGAAATTGTCGTCTCCGGCGGCAATGTGACCGGAACGATTTACGGCGGCGGTTCTTCGGGGGACGCCACCGGGAATGCTTCGATTGAAATCACCGGCGGAGAAGTCAACGACATCAGCCTTGGCGGAGCAGGCGGCGCTGTTGTCAATTCGACATTGAAAATCAGCGGAGCCGATACCGTGGTCAATGGCAATATTACAGCCGATTCCTTGAGCGGCGATGCGGAGATATCGATCACCGGTACTGCGGTCAACGGCATTACCATGAACGCCGAAGGAAACAATCTGCTGATCAACAACGGAAGAGTCGAAGGGGAAGTCTCCTCCGACGGCGCGCTGGCTATTTCCGGCAAGGGTGTTTTCACGCAGGCGATCACGGCGGCGACGCTGACGGCGGCGGATGGGCTGACTTTTGAAGTCTCCGCCGCCGATCTTGCGAAGCCGCTGGTCAACCTGACCGGCGCCGAAGCCAGTACGCTCGGCAACATCACTGTGAAGCTGACCGATGGTTCCCTGAGCGATTTTGCCGGCAAACAGCTTGTGAGCGGCAATCTGGCCGGAGATGTCAACCTGACGCTCTCCGACGGCAGTTCGACGGCGGAGGTGGTCACTTCCGGCGATCTCTTTGTCAACAGCGAATGGAGCTCGAAGAAGGAAGGAGAGCTGGTCGAACTGGATGGCAAATTCTATGTCATCGGCAAAACCGCGTTCGCTTCGGCGGATGAAGCCGCCGCGAGGGCGGCCGCCGGAGACAGCGTCCATATCCGTAGCGCGGCTTTGCAGACGCTCGGGACCGGCAAGGCCATGACTGCCGAGACGGTCTACATCGGCAAGTGGAATGCCGTAAGCGGCGATCCCGATACCGGGAACGTCGGCTCGCTGACGCTCGGCACCGGTTCCCGGCTGGCGGCGAATAAGGTTTATGTCGGTACTGCGAACGAAGTGCTCGGCGCCCGTTCCTCGCAGCTGATCGTCGAAAGCGGCGCGCAGCTCTCCACCGGCGCCGAGACGCTGAACATCCGCTACGACGGCTATGTCAAGTTCAACGGCTGGGACGGTAAGACGGTATCGAACGTCACCATCTTCAATGTCGGCGGTTTCGCCGATGTCGACGCCGCCCACCTGACCGGCAATTCGTTGCAGGTGGCAGCCGATACGACCAATCCGCTCTACGCCACGGCCGGAGCAGCCAAACTGACCATGACCAACGGCGCAGAGCTGGTTCTGACCGGCGGCATTGAGCTTGGGCGCAAAAAGAACCGTCACGGCATTCTCGAGCTCGACAATGCCGCTGTCGTGAGCCAGAGCGGAATTGTCTATGTCGGGTGGGACACGACGACGCCGGGCGAGTTCGGCACCGGCGAACTCCATCTGAAAAACGGTGCGAGCCTGACCGCCGTCAACGTCGTCGTCAATACCGGTAGCACGGCCACGGTTGAGTCGGGCAGCTCGCTCAGGGCGGATGTCGCCAACAACGGCGTGGTCAATGTCTCCGGCGCGGTCGACCTCTCCGGCAATTTCACTGGAAACGCCATCAATTTCAGCGGGCCGACACAGCTTTCCAGCACCGGCGGCTTCACGCATGAGGCCGGGTTGAAAACAGACTGCCTTACTGAAATCGGTGCGGGGAGTTATCAGTTCAGCTCTCTGCTGTTCGACGCGGACGCCGCAAATCAGCAGAGCGTCGAAGTCACTTTCGCCTCCGGTGCCGATGTCAGGGTATCCGGCGTCATGGAAATCGACCGCCGTGTCAACGACGTCGTGCTCGATGCCGTCAAAGGTTCGATCCGGCTTGAAGCGGGAGCATCTGTCACTGTCGGCACCGAAAGTACGAACACCGGAAAGTTCTACAACAAGGTGAAATCCTCCACGATGGTTGACGCCGACGCGGTCCTGACGGTCTACGGCGAGTTCCAGAACAAGGGCGAGGTCACTGTCAACGGCACGCTGAACCTTTACAGCGTCGGCGGTCTGGGCGAATCCTTCGCCGGACGCGATAAAAACAATGGAACCGTGTCTGTTTCCGGCGGAATCGTGAACTATTCCGATACGGCGTCCAGCTCCGGCTGGTTCGGCATCGGGGCTAAAATTCACAATTCCGGCTGGGAGGATGTGACGGAAGCCGGTTCCCGGGTCGTCATCTCCGATGGCGGTTCTCTGAATCTCGCACTCCGCGAAGAAAACAGCTACGAATATGCGTTCTGCGTCGGCACCGGCGCGGAATTGAAACTTGACGGCAGCCAGGGGGCCGTTTCGGTCAACGCTGCCGGAGTGAGTCTGCTCAACAACGGTGCGATCACGATGAATGCGAACTCGATCGTCACCGTGGCCGCGTTGCAGAACAACGGCACGATCAGTATGGATTACAATTCCACGCTGGCGTTCGGGTCCTTCGAGAATGCCGGAACCATCTCCATCACTCTTGACGGATATTGCGGCGGCGAGAAGAAGCTGCTTCTGGATTACACCGGCAGCGAAACCCTGACCGGTGAATATTACAGCAAGTTGCTGGGCAGCAGCTGGAACGACGCCTGCTTCACGGTGGAGAACAATGATCTCTATCTGAATTATGATTCCGCTGTCGTGGTTTACGTCAACAGCACTTACTCGGAGGAGAACTGCGGCGGCCACACCTGGGGCGTGGACGCCTTCGCGGATCACGAGTCCGCCATGGCGAAGAACCCGGTGAGGGTGGTTTCCTGCGGCGGCGAGTTCAGCAGCACCGTCGCGTTGAACAGCAAGGAAGGGCAGATCGACGGCGGAACCTACAAGCCGCTGCTGGCCGGCCATCTGGTCAACACCGACGTCAAAAACTGGGATGACCACGAGGGAAATCTCACGGTCAGGATCAATGACGGCGCCTTCACCAGCAACGTCATCGGCGCGGACGGCGTCGCCGGCGGATCTTCGGAACGTACCGGAAATGTCTCTATGACGATTGACGGCGGAACCTTCAGCAAGCAGGTCGCCGGCGGCATGTATCTCGCCCATACCGACAGCAGGGGCAGCGTCATTCTGACCGGAGATATCGACCTGACGATCTCCGGCGGCACGTTCGACGGGCGCATCTATGGAGGAAACTTCGGCATCAACGATACGGTTTCCGGCCGGATGTCGATGAAAGGCAACATCAACCTCACGATTGATGCGGGCAAGGCGCTGACCGTCAACGAGCATATTTCCGCCGGTTCCAGAGGCCGCGGCACGGTGGATGGAAACGTCACCGTCACCGTCACCGGCAACGGCGACAACCTGACTTTCGACGGACTCCTTTTCGGCGGCTGCAGCGGCGACCTCTACCGTACGAACAACGGCGTCCGCACGGCCGATACAAGTGTCACGGGTGACCGGAAACTGGTGTTCGACGGCTTCAGCAACGGGTTCGACGGCACGGTCTCCATGTTCGAAAGCGTCCGTTTTGCGGGCGGCTCTTCCGTTGCATTCACGAATGCGGCATTGAACCTCTCGGACATCTCGAACTGGGATTTTGAGTTCGGCAGCTCGTTAAGCGGCGTCAACCGTAATAATTTTGCGGGTGATACGCTCAATTTCGACCTCACCGGCTGGGCGGGCGATCAGTGGGAAGTAATGTCCGGGAGCGCCTCGGCATTCTCCGGCTGGAACGACGCTTCCAGGGTGACTCTCGGCGGCGAATCGGCGGCATGGGATTCCGATATCTCGGGATGGTGCAGTTCGAATTACCAGCTCACGCTGGAAGAGGACGGCGACGGCAGAAAATTGATCATTGCAGGCAAACTTGCTTAAATACAGGAAAGGAAACAGCAGATGCAGGACGAAGAAAAGATGTGGTATGAAGCACCCGCAATCGAGGAGCTTTCCTCCCGGTTGTTCCGGGGAAGCGAAGGTGAACCGGGAGGCGAGGGGTCCGGCGGAATGCCGCCGGACGGCGACGGAGATCCGCTGGTCTAGAATGTCGGAGCTGGTATTGCCGCTGCGGACCGGATCCCCGCTGATCGTGCGGGATTCGGCCGCAGGCCGGCCGGGTTGTCTGGACCGGCTGGCGCTCCTGACCGGCGGAAAGGTGCGGGATGCGGTTTCCGCCGCATCTCCCCAGTGCGAAATTACCGTGGAGGCGCCGTCCGGCCGTTCCTGCTCCGAACTGGCGGCATGGAGGCGTTATGCCCTGTTGCTGGACCGGGATAACGACGGATTCGTCATAACTCTCCGGAAAGGGGAAACGGGGTCGCCGCCGCCGATTCCGGTCGGCCTCTGGCAGCTTGGATTGCTGACCGCCTGTATTTCCGCCGTTTTGCGCGGCGCCCGGATTCTTCCGGTTCACGGCGCTTTGCTCGCCGTTTCGAAAGGCGGGCTTCTGCTGTGCGGCCAAAGCGGAATGGGCAAGAGCACGACGAGCCGGCGCTGGCAGGCGGCGGGCGGTTCCGTTCCGGCCGACGACATGGTTCTGCTGGAATGCGGCGGGGAGGAGGTGATTGCCCATCCGCTGCCGACCTGGAGCCGTTGCCGCGAATCTCTGGAGGGGGCGTCTTATCCGTTTGAACCGGCGCTTCCCGTCGCCGGAGTGTTTGCTCTGGCCCGCGGCGAGGAGCGGGAGGAGCTGAAGGAAGCTGCCTCCCGGGAGTTTTTCATGAGCATATACAGCGCGTGCTGTTGCTTCGCTTCTCCTCTGGTCAGGCTGCTGCCGCAGGAGGAACGGGAGCGGCTGCTGGCCGCCATCCGCGAAACTGCGGACCGGCTGGCGGAGGTTTCGCCGCCGACGGCTCTGTTTGCCCATCTGGACGGAAATTTGCAGAAAACGTTAAAGGATTATTTATGAGACTGAATCCGCTTGCAATGATGCGGGAGGAGTTTGACGGGACCGGCATTGTTTTCGACCCCGACAATAACCGGGCGATGACGCTGAATGCTTCCGGGGTGGCTGTCTGGCGTGTGCTGAGCACCGGCGGTACGGCGGCCGATGCGGCGGTGCGGCTGCGGGAGACGTTCCGCGGCGTCACTCCGGAACAGGCCGCCGCTGATGTCCGTAAGTTCATCGGCGCGCTGAAGGAAAAATCCCTGCTTGCCGACGATTGACCCGGATGTTGCGTGCAGCCTGCTGAAATCGGAGAAATATCTTATGCGTAAAAACGGGCATAAGGGAATGGGGCCGTTCCCGGCCGGCCGTTTCATGTCGCCGTCTGCCGTATCGGCGACTCCGGTTGTTGCGCCGCATTCCGCTTTTTACTGCGGCGCAAGCATGTCGGGTGTTTTTCAGCCGGGCGACTCGCTGCGGCTGGAAGCGGTCTCGTTCGAATCGCTTCGGCCGGGCGATATTGTCGCAGTCGAGTCGGCGCCGGTTCCATATGTCCACCGGGTCATCCGGGTGAACGGAACGGAGGCCGTGACGCAGGGAGACAACAATGCCGCCCCCGATGCGCGGCCTCTGACGCCCGGATGCCGGTTTTCTCTGGTAACCGGCGCGGTCTCTTTTCCGGGCGTTTTCAGGCCGGTTGCCGGAGGCCCGCAGGGCATGCGCCGGTTCCGCCGGAACCAATGGCGCCGGAAATTGCGTGCCGGGGCCGGGAGAGTATGGCATCGTCTGGAACCCCGGGCATTCTGGCGGATTCCGGTCCGCAGCCGTACCGTATTCCGGAATGAGATGGTTTTCGATTTTCACGGAATTCCGGTTGCCCGGGTTTCCGCGAATGGATCGGTTCATTATTTCGGCAGCCTGAAACGGCTCCTCTTCAGATTGCCGGGAGCGGACCGTTCGGCTCCATAGGCGTACTCCCCCCGTCCCCGGGGGAGAGATGCAATCTGGCCGAGCTCATTTGCGGGGCGCGCCATTCCGGCCGCTGCCGTGCGGCATTACTCCGCCTGCACGGCCGTGCGCATGACGCGTCGGTGGACGGCGAAATAGGCGATGGTCACGACGGCGAGCCCGGCCAGAATCCAGATGTAATTCTCGCTGACCATGAGCTGCCCCTTCCGGACGAGTTCGACGTATCCCAGATCGCGCGACAGGTGGCCGAGCCACGCTCCCGCCGCCGTCAGGATCACGACCCAGATCCCGGCTCCCGCCGCCGTGAAGATCGTGAAGCGGCGCAGATTCATCCGGGCGAATCCGGCCGGCAGCGAGACGAGCTGCCGGATTCCGGGCAGCAGCCGGCAGACGAAGGTGCCGATGTCGCCGTAGTCGCGGAAGAACTGCTCTGCCCGCGCCAGCGTCTTTTCGCTGAGAAAAAAGTATTTTCCATATTTGTAAAGCGCCCGGCGCCCGAGGTGGAGCGCCAGATAATAGTTCACATAAGCTCCGGCGAGCGACCCCGCCGTGCCGGAGAGGACCGCCAGAGCGGCGTCCATCCAGAAGTTGCCGGTCAGCAGTTCCCCGCGGAACGCGAGGAATCCGGCCGGGATCATCACCACTTCGCTTGGGAACGGGATGAATGAGCTTTCGACCGTCATGAAAACGAAGATGAGCAGCAGCCCCCAGATATGGGCGTGCGCCGCGAATGCTGCAATGTGTTCTGCAATGATTTCCGTCATAAAAAACCTCAACTGACAGTGTGGACACGGGACCGCGGGAGCGGTTTCCGGATCGGAACCGCTTCCGTCATCGGAATGGAGAACGGGAGATCATTGCTGTGCGGGTCCGGCCCGGACCCGCATATGCCGGGACGCAAACTGCCGGGCATGGACGGCATGGACCGGAACGCCGTTTCCGGCGGGAACGGTTTCTGCCCGGGGGAGGGGAACGGGAACCGGCGGCAGCAGGACAGGAGGAATCGGCGTGCCGCTGCGGCGCCCGGCTTCGGCCCGGCCCGGCTGCATCCGGGGCGGCACGGCCTCCTGCGTATCGTCCTGAAGCATGGCCCGCACGGTATTGCAGACGGCGCTGCCGTATTCCGGCGCGGGCCGGCTCGGCGCCGGCAGCCGGAACGCTGCGCAGAAAAACAGCAGCGCGGCCGGAAACAGCAGCAATATGGACGGACGAAACCGCATGGCACCTCTTTTGTTCCGTGCTTTCCCTGTCCCCGCACTCGGGGATAAGTACTTAATATATCACCTGCCGGGCATGAAAACAAGTTTGCGCTCTTTTCGGGCGGTGAAAAAACGGAAATGCCTCCATTTGACAAATCCGTCCGTCCGCACTATATTACCAGTGAGGAGAAGAGGAATCCGCGAATGGCGCGGCATTCATAAACGAGGAGGAATGAATCATGTCGAATGAGAAAAAAGAGAAGATCGAACAGATCAACCAGGACACCCCCGTGCTTCCGCAGAACATCAACGAGGCGAAGGATACTCCGGTTGATTTGCCGGTCTCCCTTCCGAAAAATCCGAACGGCGAAACTCTTTCCGAGTGATCCCGGCCGAGTTGCGCTCCTCTGGAAAGGGGGGCGCTTCTTTTTTGCCCGGATATCGTATGAAGCTTGCCCTCATCGGAAGAATCGGGCGTAAAGGGAGTGCACGGAATCGCTGCCCGGCAGCCTCCTGCCGCCGTTTGCGCGTGTTTGCCGTTTATTCCGCTTCCGGCGTTTTCATGCAACAGCGGAGGACGGCAGGCCCCGGGCTGCCGGGACGGGAACCTTCCGGCCTCCGGAGACAAAAAAGGCGGCATGCACCGCCCATCCGGGAACGCGCCGTTACTTGCGAAGTTTGCGCAGGTACTTCTGGTAGGCGTCTTCGTTCATCATATCGTCGAGCTCCGAACTGTCGAAGTTGGTCAGGCGGCAGAGCCAGCCTTTTTCTTCCGGAGAGTCGTTGATGAGCCCGGGTTCGTCGGCCAGGGCTTCGTTGACCTGCGAGACGGTCCCGCTGATCGGAGAGTAGATATCCGAGGAGGCCTTGACCGATTCCACCTCGCCGAGCCGGTCCCCGATGATGAAGTCATCCTCTTCTTCGGGCAGTTCCACATAGGTGATTTCGCCCAGCTCGTCCGCCGCGTACTCGGAAATTCCGACGGTGGCTTCCTCGCCGGATATTTCGACCCATTCATGATCCTCGGTGTAATACTTCATCAGGTTCGTTTTCCTCTATAATGATCACTTCACTCGATTTCAGCAATTCATTCTGCATGTTACGGCAGTAATGAATCATCAAAACGCTGAATTTCAAGTCGGCGACAGGCATTTTTTTATGATTTTTCCAAAAAAATGCCGGAATCAGGCCGATTCGAGGATTCTTCCGGTCAGGCCGCGGACCCGGACTTCGGGACCGAGGCGGCGGGCGATTCGCACGAGTTCCGCATCGGAGAAGGTCTCTTTGGCCGAAAGCTCGTCATCGATGACCTCGACCGGATGGTACTGCTGAAGCGTCCAGGAACGCACGCCGACGGCCTTCAGCTCGCCGTACATGGTTTCGAGCGCGGCGGCGTTGAGCAGCGCCTTGTGCACGGTCGTGCGCACATCGAGTTCGGCACCGGAATCGAGGGCAAGCCCGATGCTGCGCCGGACCTTCTGCGCGATTTCCCGGTCGGAACTGCCGGTCAGCGCCGGATAGGCGGCGGCCGGGGCCTTGTAGTCGATTCCGAACGCATCGGCGCCGCAGCTGCCGAGCAGCGCTTCGACGCGCTCCGGCAGCGTGCCGTTCGTGTCGATCTTGGCCAGATAGCCCATCTCCCGCACCCGGCCGACCACCTCGGGCGCATCCGGGTGCAGCAGCGGCTCGCCGCCCGAGAAGACGACTCCCTCAAGCAGTCCCCGGCGGCGTTCGAGAAAATGGAAGAACTCCTTTTCTGTCACGCGCGGCTGACTGGACGGGTCGAACACGAGACACGGATTATGGCAGAACGGGCAGCGCAGGTTGCAGCCGCCGGAGAAGATGATGCAGCCGATTTTACCCGGATAATCGACCAGCGTGAATTTGACAAGTCCGCGAAAATCCATTTTTCTCTCCATGAAAAAAGCGGGCAAATGCTGATTTGCCCGCCCGCCGCAACGGCCGGTTACTTGGATGCGACCTCGAAGGTCTTGCGGTCCTTGAACTCTTCCTTCTTGCCCTTGTTCCAGTTGCTCACCGGACGGAAGTACCCGCAGACGCGGCTGTACACTTCAGTTTTTTCTCCACATTTCGCCATGACATCTTCCTCCTGTGTTATGATGGTGATTGGGGGTATTTGTGATTGTTTGAATCAGGCCTCCAGCGGACACTCCGTATGTTCGCCCGGAATATAGCCGTGCACCGGGCAGATGCTGAACGACGGGGTCAGCGTGAAGTACGGAATCCGGTAGTTCGTCGCGATCCGCTTCACAAGCGACGCCACGAGCCCGGGGTCGTCGATCCGCTCGCCGATGAACGCATGGAACACCGTGCCGCCCGTGTAGAGCTGCTGAAGCGGGGCCTGAAGATCGAGTGCTTCGAAAAGGTCCGACGTGTAGCCGACCGGCAGCTGCGTCGAATTCGTATAGTACGGATTGTCGGTTCCGGCGCAGATGATCTCGGGGTAACGCTTGCGGTCGAGCCGCGCGAGCCGGAAGCTCGTGCCCTCGGCCGGCGTCGCCTCGAGGTTGTAGATATGGCCGGTCTCCTCCTGGAAATCCTTGATTTTTTCCGCCATATGCACGAGCACTTCGCGCGAGAACTCCGCACCCTCCGGGTCGCAGATCGAGCAGCCGAGGAAATTCAGACAGCACTCGTTCATGCCGACCAGGCCGATCGTGCTGAAATGGTGCTCGAGGTTCGGCAGGTAGGTCTTCGTGTACGGCAGCAGGTCGCCTTCGAGGTGCTTCTGCACGACTTTGCGCTTGATCTCGAGCGACTCCATCGCCATGCGCATGAGCCGGTCGAGCTGGCGGTAGAAGCCCTCCTTATCCTTCGCAAGGTAGCCGATGCGCGGCATGTTGATGGTCACCACGCCGATCGAACCGGTCTGCTCGCCGGCCCCGAAGAGGCCGCCGGTCTTGTTCCGCAGCTCGCGCATGTCCATCTGCAGCCGGCAGCACATGCTGCGGACGTCGCCCGGATTCAGGTCGCTGTTGATGAAGTTCTGAAAATACGGCAGCCCGTACTTGCCGGTCACTTCAAAGAGCAGCTTCGCGTTGTCGCTGGTCCAGTTGAAGTCCTTGGTCACGTTGTAGGTCGGGATCGGGAAGGTGAAGATCCGCCCGTCCCGGTCGCCCTGCGACATGACTTCGAGGAACGCGCGGTTGATCATATCCATCTCATGCTGGAATTCGCCGTAGGTCTCGTTCTGCGGCTGCCCGCCGATGATGACCGGGTTGTCGCGCAGGTCTTCGGGCACGACCCAGTCGAAGGTCAGGTTCGTGAACGGCGTCTGCCCCCAGCGGCTCGCGATGTTGAGCCCGAACACGAACTGCTGGATGTTCTGCTTCAGCTGCGGATAGGTCAGCTTGTCGCGCCGCACGAACGGGGCGAGCAGCGTGTCGAACGAACTGAACGCCTGCGCGCCGGCCCATTCGGTCTGCAGCGTCGAGAGAAAGTTCACGATCTGCCCGGTCGCCGTATCGAAATGCTTGGCGGGCGCGGCCGATGCACGGCCGCCCCGGCCCTGAAAGCCGCGCTCGAGCAGGTCGCGCAGGCTCCAGCCCGCGCAGTAGCCGACGATGCCGCAGGAAAGGTCGTGCAGGTGGAAGTCCCCCGACGTGTGCGCCTCGGCGATCTCGGGCGGGTACATATTGGCCAGCGCGTAGTTCGCGATGACCGAGCCGGAGACATGGTTCAGCAGACTCGCGTAGGAGTAGCCGGAGTTCGAATTTTCGTTGACGCGCCAGTCCTCCTGCCCGAGATAGCTCGACACGAGCTCCTGCACGTCCATCATGAGCTTCTTCGCTTCGCGGATCTTCGTGTGGCTTGCGCGGTAGAGGATATAGAGCTTGGCGGCCTGCGAGAGCCCGCGTTTTACGAACGCATGCTCGACGAGGTCCTGAATCACCTCGACGTCGGGGATCTGGAGTTCATCGTCATACCCTTTGTCGACCAGTTCGCGCACCACATCGTCGGCGATATGGCGGGCGACCTTGTCACTGCCCATCCCGGCGGCCTTCAGCGCTTTTCCGGCGGCGATCGCGATCCGCTGCGGATCGAACTCAACGATCCGGCCGTCGCGCTTTTTCATTTTCTGGATGGACACGGTGTTGCTCATCTGACGACTTCCCCTTTTCCGCGTTTGACGTTGATGTACAATACGAAATCCATGCGGCGCCGGATTCTGCCGATGCCGCCGGCCGGATATCTTCATTTCCCCGGACCGCGATTTCTCCCTCGTTTATATAGCATACCACATTATATTGTTATTTCAAGTGAAAATTTCACAATATATTGTATTTTTCTTATTGTCCGTCACTATCAACGACTTATGGGTTTTCATCAGGGATTTAGGCGTTTCCGGCCGTGCGGCGGGGCGGAAATCAGGCTGTTTTTTTCATTCCCCGGACTTGTAAACGTGCGGCTTCACATATATAGTTTTAAGATCAAATAACCAGCGGGATACAGAGATATGGCGGAAACGGTATTGTGGGCGGCGGACGAGCTCCGGCTGGCCATCGGGCGGCAGACGATTTACGACGGCGCCGAATTTTACATCAACGCGGGCGAGCGGGTCGCCCTGGTCGGGCGCAACGGAAGCGGCAAATCGACGCTGCTGCGGCTCATCACCGGCGACGAAATCCCGAGTTCAGGGAACATCACGCGGGCCCGCAATCTGCGGGTCGCCGTGCTGCCGCAGGATTTTGAAGTGGACGACGGACGGACCATCCGCGAAAACGTCGCGGACGGGCTCGCGTATTTCCGCGAACTGCAGGAAAAGTTCGAAACCGTCTCGGTCAACTCGCCCGAACACGCGCAGATCGACCATGAGCTGATGATTCACGACGGCTGGAACCTCGAAACCAAGCTCGGCACCGTGCTCGAGAAACTGAATCTCTCCCGGGAGGCGGACCGGCGCTGCCATAAGCTTTCCGGAGGCGAGATGCGCCGCGTCGCCCTCGCGCGCGCGATCATATCCGAACCGGACCTGCTGCTGCTCGACGAGCCGACCAACCATCTCGACGTCAATACGGTGGAGTGGATCGAGAACTTTCTCGCGGAGTACCGGGGCAGCTGCCTGTTCGTGACGCACGACCGTTATTTTCTCGACCGCATCGCGAGCCGGATCGTCGAGCTCAGCCACGGCAGATTCTACAGCTACCCCGGCAGCTACGCGGAGTATCTGGCGGCCAAGGCGGAGCGCGAGGCGAATGAGGATGTCCTCGAACAGAAGCGCCGCAGCTTTCTGCGTTCGGAGATCGACTGGGTGCGCCGCTCGCCGAAGGCGCGGCTCAAGCGCAACATGGGGCGCATGAAGCGGTTCGATGAAATCGCCGCGCAGAGCGGCCCGGTCCGCGACAGTGAAATGGAGCTGCTGATTCCAGCCGCGTCGCGGCTCGGCAACAAGACCGTCGACCTTACGGACATTGCGCTGGCTTTCGGAGGCCGGACGATCATCCGGAATTTCTCCTTCGAATTCGAGCCGGGCTCCCGGATCGGCATGATCGGCCCGAACGGCATCGGCAAGAGCAGCCTGCTCCGGATCATCACCGGGCAGCTTGCGCCGGACCGGGGGGAGGTCAGAATCGCCCCGACGGTCGAATTCAACTACATCGACCAGTCGCGCATCGCGCTTGATCCGGAGAAGACCGTGGCCGACGAGCTCAGCGAGGGAGTCGACACGATTTCGCTCGGTGCCGAGAGGATTTCGATCTGGGGGTATCTGAAGCGGTTTCTCTTTGAGGACGACCGGATCAATACGCAGGTCCGCTATCTCTCCGGCGGTGAAAAGGCGCGGCTCATGCTTGCGAAAATCCTGAAACAGGGCGGCAATTTCCTGATTCTCGACGAACCGACCAACGACCTGGACCTTTCGAGCCTGCGGCTGCTCGAGGAGGCTCTGGCCTCTTACGGCGGCTGTGTGCTGGTGGTCAGCCACGACCGCTATTTCCTGAACCGGGTCTGTACCGGAATCCTCGGCTTCGAAGGGGACGGCGAAATCGTCTACACGCCGGGAGATTATGATTACCACCTCGAAAAACGGCGCGCGCGTGAAGCGAAGAACGCTCCTGCGGTCCCGCCGAAACCGGCTGCCGCGCCGGAGGCGCCGAAACCGAAGCAGCCGCCGAAAAAGCTCTCCTGGAAAGAGGCGCGCGAGCTTGAGGGGATGGAAGCGGCGATTCTCGCGGTCGAAGACAGGATCGCGGAGATTGAGGCGCTCTTCGGTGAACCGGATTTCTACACGAAGCACGGCAGCGAGAGCGCCGCGCTGCAGGCCGCGCTCGATGAGGCCCGCGCCGAATCCGCGCGGCTCTACGCGCGATGGGAAGAACTTGAAGCCAAGCGAATGGAGTTGGAACAGAAATGAAGAAAGTCATCTGGCCGGGCAGCACGCAGCTCGCCCCGGTTCCGGCGGTCCTGGTCGGCTGCGGCGGGCCGGGGGCGTACAACCTGATTACGATCGCATGGGCCGGAACGGTCTGCAGCAAGCCGCCGATGCTGTCGATTTCGGTGCGTCCCGAAAGGCACAGTTACGGACTGATCCGGGAATCCGGTGAATTCACGGTGAATCTGCCGACCGTCGGGCAGGTGAAGGAGACCGATTATTGCGGCGTGGTCTCCGGCGCCGACCATGACAAGTTCAAAGAGACGGGTTTCACGCCGCTGGCGGGCTCGCAGGTCGCGGCGCCGCTGGTTGCCGAGTGTCCGCTCGGGCTCGAGTGCCGGGTGAAGCAGACGCTCGATCTCGGCAGTCACACCATGTTCATTGCCGAGATCGTCGCCGTGCAGGTGTCGGAGGAGTTCATCAATGCGGAGGGGAGGCTCGAGCTCGAGAGGGCCGGGCTCGCCGCCTACGTGCACGGCCACTATTTCGAGCTCGGCGGCGCAATCGGCCACTTCGGCTACTCGGTCCGCAGAAAACCCGGTCCGGTGGTGCGTAAATAACAGTCTGCGACGGCGCGCCTGATCCCCCCGATGCTGTTCGCCGAATACGTCGCGGGAGCAGCGGGGGGATGAAATGTCCCTCCGGCTCCCGCGGCTTCCCGGACAGTTATTGCAGCAGGGCGCGGACGGGGGAGAAGCAGACGAACTTCCACTCGCCGCCGGTGTGCCGGCAGACCATCAGGGCTTCGACGCCGGAGGAGTTGCTGAGCGTCAGGGTGCAGGTGTCCGGGGTTTTCGCCATGCGGGTGATGCCGGAGACGGCCATGCCGCGTTCGTCATACTGCTTCAGCGCCCGGTAGGAGCCGGAGAGGGTTTTGTCCTGCAGGTCGGCGCAGTGTCTGCCGAATTCCCGCGGCGTTTTCTGTTTTGCGATCCGCTGGATATCCCGGGCGAACTTCTCCGCCGCTGCGGCGGTTTCCGGTTCCACGGCGATTTCCCGCAGTTCAGCCGGAACGGGTTCCTTCCGGAAGGACATCGAAAAGGTGAGGACGCATGCTCCGAGCAGGAGAAGGACAAGAGCGGCTTTCTTCATGATTCAAACCTCTTTGCATTCCATCGGTTACAGATCGATTTCGTAATGGGCGTCGTCGTCGGTGCCGAGCTTGCCGACGAGTTCGGCGGCTTCGACGTCATTCCGGGTTTTGGTGCAGCGGCTGAAGCTTTCGCTGGACACATGGCCGTCGGCCCACGCCACGTTGCCGAAGCGCGAGTGGCGGAAGTGCAGCGAGTAGAAGCCCATCGACTCCATATGGAAGATGTTCGGGTTGCCCGCGACCGACTTCCCGCCGGTGGCCATGCTGGTCGCGTTATCCTGAAACGCGACGATTTGCGACGGGCGCCGCAGCCGGGAGAGCTTGATGTCGTTCAGGGTCGAAAGCATGCCGTAACCGGCTCCCTTTTCGACTTCGTCGATCGTTTTCGTGTAGACGAAAGCGGGGCAGGTCAGCACTTTGCCGCCGCCGGTGTATGGGTACAGATACCCTTCCGGCCGGGTGAAGTCATACGTGCTGTTTTCGTACCAGCCGCACCAGAAACGCACGCCCGAGTCGCCGCCCATGGCGGAGCCGTTGCTGTATTTTACGTAGAAACCGTCGTAATCCTGCACGTACTGCATCGCTCCGGCTCCGATCTGTTTGAGGTTGCCGATGCAGTTCGCCGATTTGCCGCGGGCCCGCGCCTGGTGCAGCGCGGGCATCAGCATCGAAGCGAGAATCGCGATGATTGTGATGACGACCAGCAGTTCAATAAGGGTGAAGTATCGTTTCATGGTATTCTCCAATGGTTATCGGGTCAAAGCGTCGATGCGGGACTGGATGACGGCGTCGGGATCTTTCGTGAATTCTTCGAGATGTTCCCGCAGCCGGGCGAGTTCGCGCTCCTTTTCGGCAATGCGGGCGGGCATGGTCAGCGTGCCGCGCACCAGCTGGCGGGTGACCTCCTTGCGGAGCTCTTCGAGCTGCTTCGGATCGCGGCTCTGCCGGAAGGCGGCGGCCAGCCGGTTGATCTTATCCTCCTGCGCCTGTGCTTCGGGATCGCTGAACTTCATTTTGCCGGCGGATGCCGGGGAGTGCTGTTTCTGCCTGAGCGCATTCAGCCTCGCTTCGGTGGCGGCCAGCGCTTTCTCCTGTTCGGCGTTGTGCGGGGGGACGGTTTCGAGCATTCGCTCGTAATTGGCCAGGATCGCGGCTTTCAGCGCTTTGAGGTCGGCTTCCGATTTGGAGTTCTTGTATTTCTCCGCCGCGAGATCGACCGGGCTTTTGCGGCTGCCGCGTCCGGGGTGGTTGAAAAACATGAGTTTATGCTCCTCGGCGAACTTTCCGGCGGCCTCCGGCCCTTCGAGCGCGGCCACAAGGCGCAGCTGCAGCTCCTCTTCCTTCCGTTCCCGCAGCTGTTTGAGCAGTACTTGGCTGCCGGAGACGATCCGCTTCAGCGTGGCCACCCGCCGCTCAAGCTGGATGATTTCAGGATTTCGGGGCGCGGCAGTTGCCGGGACCGGGACGGCGGCGGCAGGCTGCTTCGGCTTCGGCGCTGTTTCGGCCGGTTTGAGATAGGACTCGGCCAGCTTGCGCACACCGGCCCGGATGGCGGAGCTGCTGTAAGTTGCCCCGGTTACGGTATCGACCTGTTTCCCGGGGATCTCTTCCAGCTTGAGCTTGTTCCAGCTTTCGAGGAACTTCGCGGCGCGGACCCGGTTGAGAAACGAGGGAGTCTCCTGATTCTTGCCGATCAGGATGCCGGCGACCTGGCGGTTGTTGTCGAAGAGCACGGCGATTTCGATGGTTCCGGCATAGCCGAACTGCCGTTCGTCATCGCCGATGGTTTCGAGGTAAAGAGTGCCGAGCGTTTTCTGATTTCCGTCCCGGACGAGATAGATGCCGGGTTTCTGTTCGGCATACTCTTTCGCTTCGGGAAAGATGCGTGCGGCTTCCGCCGCAAACGGCTTGACCGGTGCAGGCGTCTCCGCTCCGCAGACAAAAAATGCGGCTGCCGCGAAAACGCCGGGAATCAGTCGTTTCATGGGAAAGACTCCTTTTATTGTTAATTAGTCTCGTCTAAATTTATTTTTACCGTAAATCCGGTCTGCTGTCATGGTGAAAGAAAGCGGTCCCGGATCGGTTCCGCTTTTTAATATATCGCGGGATCGGAAAAATGCAATGGCAATTAATTAGATTAATCTAATTTTATTTGAAAAGAATGCCGCGGTTTGTTTTCCTGTACGTAATCTGCCGGCGGGCAGAGGATCGCGGGAAGCAAGGCCGGCTGCGGACCAAAAAAGAGCGGGGAAGGCGGATTGCCTTTCCCGCTCCCGCTGCGTGTCGCGCGAGGATTACTTGTTGCCGAGCGCAAGACCGTTGGAGGTCATGTACTTGTAGCTGCGCTTGAGGGCTTCGACCATTTCCACGCGGCAATAGTCGAGCTCGACCACGATGTTGTTGACGCGGTCCGGCGTGGCGGCGACGATGGCCGGAATGGGCAGGTCGCCTTCGCCGAGCGGCAGGAGATCGACCTTGCGGTCATAGATGCCGTTGGTGATCTTGAGCTCTTCGGCGCCCTGGTGCAGGATGCCGTCCTTCATATGGAGCGCGACGACGCGGTCGCTGAAGAGCTTCATCATTTCGACCGGGTCCTCCGTGCCGAAATTGGTCGACCAGAAAGCGTCGAGCTGGAACTTGACCTTCGGACAGAGTTCCGCATAGATTTCGTATTTCAGACGGCCGTCGATGCGCTCGAATTCCCAGTTGTGGTTGTGCTGGAAGAGCATGAGACCGGCTTTTTCGAGTTTCTCCTGCATCATCGAGGTGGTTTCGGCGGTGCGCTTGATGGCGTCGAGATCCTTGTAGTCCTCCGGGCCGTAGCCGCAGACGACGCGGTCGAGGCCGAGGCGGCCGGCGATGTCGATGGTCTCTTCGAGATTGTCCGGCTTCGCCCAGGGGGAGTGCGAGCTGTAAAGCTTGAGCCCGAGGTCGTTGATCCGTTTGAGGAACTCTTCCGGCGTCATGTTCCAGAAGCCGGCCGGCTCAACCGCCTTGAAGCCGATATCGGCAACGGTTTTCAGCACGGCGTCAAAATCCTTTTCCGCCATCTGGCGCAGTGAATACAGCTGGACAGCCAAATCTCTGGTCATTTTCGATACTCCTTAAATTGGGGTTGGTGAAAATTATCGTACCTTATCTTACTATATGGCACGTTCCGCAAATGACAATTGACGGAACCTCTTTTTTTTTGACTTCTTTTATATAAATCGCGGGCTTTCCCATTCACCGTCAGACCGATTCGAAAACGAGACGGGGGCGGTATTCGCCGCGCGCCTGTTCCGCCTGCTCCCGCGAGGTGATTCCGGTCAGGACCAGTCCGGAATACATGCCGGAATTGTTGGCGCCGCGGATATCGCTGGCGAGGGAGTCCCCGATGCAGAGAATCCGGCTCCGCTCCGCCATGCCGAGCTGCTCCGCCGCGAAGTCGTAGATCGCCGTGCAGGGTTTGCCGAGGTAAATCGGCTCGATGTCGGTCCCCATCTCGTGCAGGAGGAGCCGGATGCATCGGGCCTGTCCGCCGGCCCCGATGCCGATGCCGCCGGTGACGGCGTTCGGCCAGCAGGTGTCCGGATTCGGCACGATGAACGGGCGGTCGGGATGGCGGCGGAAAAAGCCGGTGAGCGCCTCCCAGCTCGTGCGCCAGTCGTAATTGCCTTCGCCCATCAGGACGCCGCAGCACTGTTCGAGTCCGGCGAGGTCGCGTTCGAGCTTCAATCCTCCGGTGTCGCCGACCCGGCCGACCTGAAACAGCGTGCCGCGGTCCCAGCCCCGGCGCCGGGCCAGTTCCGGCAGGACGGAGAGACAGGAGATCACTTCGCTTTCGGCCGCCTCAATGCCGGCGCGATTCAGGAAGCCGCTCTTCTGCCGGCGGGTATGGTCGCCGTCGTTGGTCAGGAAGAAGAACGGCGTTCCGTCCCGGCGCAGCAGAGCGAGAAATTCGGCGGCGCCGGGGATCGGCTGCGGGCCGTAGACGAGGGTTCCGTCGATATCGAACAGGATCGCGTCGAACCGGACCGATTCCTCTCTCCAGAAATCAATGAGTTTCATATATTTTTTGTCCGATACTATACTGCTTCCCCGCCGATTTGCAACCCGGTTCCGTCGAAAGCTGCCGATACGGCTTGCATTTTTTCGCTTTTGTGCTTAGTTATAGGATGAAGAAGGAGCATTTCAGACGGAATTACCCGTCGATTCAGAGGAGGTATCTCATGAAAAAGTATCCGGAACTTACCAGGGAAACTGCCGCATTCATCGAAGGTCTCGAAGCGAAGAACGATCCGCCGCTCTACACGCTGAGCTACCAAGACGCCCGCGCCGTGCTGGCCGCCGCGCAGTCCGGCCCGACGCCGCGGCCGGAGGCCGACGTGACGGATTTCGAAATACCGTTCGGAGAGGGCGGGGCGGTCGAATTGCGGATCGTCCGGCCGAAGGGCGGGAAGGGGCGGCTGCCGGTCGTGTTTTATATCCACGGCGGCGGCTGGGTCATGGGGGACAAAAACACGCACGACCGGCTTGTGCGCGAGATCGCCGTCCGCACCGGCGCGGCTGTGGTGTTTGTGAACTACACGCCGTCGCCCGAGGCGCAGTATCCGGTTCCGCTGCGGCAGATCATGACCGCGCTCCGCTACATCGTCGCACATGCGGACGAGCTGAAGCTCGACGCGGCCCGGATCGCCGTGGCCGGGGACAGCGTGGGCGGCAACATGGCGGCGGCGCTGACGCTGATGTGCAAAGCGGAAAACGGCCCGCGCCTCCGTTTCCAGCTGCTGCTCTACCCGGTGACCGACGCATCGCTCGACACGGACTCCTACCGGGAGTTCGCCGACGGCCCGTGGCTTACGAAAAAAGCGATGGAGTATTTCTGGGATGCATACGCGCCGGATAAAAAGTCGCGCCGCGAGATCACTGCCTCTCCGCTGCTGGCGACGGCGGAACAGCTGAAGGGACTTCCGCCTGCCTTCGTCATCACCGATGCGAACGACGTTCTGCGCGACGAAGGGGAGGCGTACGCGGTCAGGCTCATGCAGGCGGGCGTTCCGACCGGCGCGGCCCGCTATGCCGGCACGATCCACGATTTCCTGATGCTCGATGCGGTGGCCGATACGATTCCCGCGAAGGAGGCGCTGGCGCAGGCGTGCGGCGTGCTGCGGGAGGCGCTGGCGGAGTAAGCAGGGGGGGCCGGGGCGTTTCGGGCTCCGGCGCCCGCCGCTTGTCCGTCTTTACGGAGTTGCGGAGATGCGGCGCTTCAGCGTCATGACGGCCAGGAGGACGAGCAGCAGCCCGCTCGACGCGGCGAAGAAAAGGTATTTCCGGAACTCTGCGCGCGTTCGCCGCACGCTCTGCCGCGTACGCTGCTGCTGCTCCCACTGTTCGGCCTTGGCGATCTGCCGCTGCCGGTAGGAGGAGTCGATTTCCCCGCGGTGGTATTTCATAAGCGCATAGGCGAGCCCGGGCTGTTCCTGCTCCAGCGTCAGCACGCTGCCGTCCTGCGTCAGCAGTTGCCGGGTGCGGTTCCGGTGCGCCCGTTTTTCGATGGCGATGATTTCGTTTCCTCCCTGCCGGGACGGGTCGTCGGCGAGAGTGCCGAAATAGAAGTATGGATTCCCCTTTTCCCGTGTCGGCCGGCGGTCGGGCAGCAGCGGGCAGGCCAGATGCTGCAGCGCTTCCTTTCCGAGCATGGACCACCCCTCGAGGTTGTCCCGGTTCGGAATCTCCCCGCTGTTTTCGGCCGCATACGCCTTCAGCAGAATTCCGAGCTCCTTCAGATGGTTCCGGCAGACAGCCGCCTCGGATTCCCCCGGCTGCGGAGAACAGGCCGGCAGCAGCAGTACGGCAAGAACGGACACAAGACACGGCAGGAGACCTTTTCGCGGAAACTGCGTCGATCGGCTCATGAAAGCACCCCGGAGTTCGGTTGAACAATGTGTAAAACGTGGTTCACATTTACGAATACATTATACAAGGCATTCTTTGTACAAAACTTACGTCAAAATGCTGGAATTGCTGACATTTTCATGTTATGCGGGACTGTGATGCGGAGAAGACCTCTGATCAATATTGCATTTGTTTAAACTCCGATGTGTCCGGAAGCTTTTTGTACCACTCTTTCCAGATTTGCGGATCATCAGGTAACTCTTCCCGGGTTGTTTCGCGCAACAGTGACATGATTGCATGATGCGATTTTTCAAAAGGCATGTCCAATGCTTTAATCAGGGAAGAAACATTTCTGGAATCAATCTGCGCTCCAAGATGAAGAACTGCTTGATAACGTACTGTTTGAGCAGGATGATTTAATAATGGAATCAACTCTTTTTTTTCAATTCGGATATTTCTCCTTTTACATTCCGTTAAAAGATTTGACAGTAAATGATTATCTGCAGATTTCGGTTTTTTCATAGTTGCTGCTTCATGCAAATATGATATCACTTGTTCACTTGAAAGTTCTCCTTGCTCTAACAAGTATAGTCTGAATGATGGATCTTTGTGAATAATAATTCGACCGATTAAGGATATTACACCTAAAACAATTACTATAATGATAAGAGTAAAAATAAATATCGATAATACACGGTGCTTTTTATGAAAATCCGACAGACATTTCTTCAAAAAATTTAACATAGTTCAGCTTTGGTTATGTTGGCGATAACAATATTTTCTATTAATCTTAATATTTTTATTCTTGTTATTATTGATTTTTTCTTTATTTCCGAAATAAAGGCTTATGTTGATCGAATATAAGATACTGCCGCCTGCGTCGCCTGTCAAGTTGGGGCGGGGATGGGGTCAATCGTGTTTTTCGTTGTTTTTTTTGGGGAGGAAATTTGAATTTGATCGGAAATCCGTTACATTGATAGCAGCTGTTTGGATGTGAAACCCGGATGGTCCGGCGATTTTTTGCTTCCGTCAGACAATGGAAAGGAAGTTGTTTATGCGGTTCTGGGCCGGGTTGGCGGCTCTGGCGGTGGTCGGCGGTATCTGCACGGCGCTGGTCGGAGAGGATGCGAAGACCGGAGGAAAGAGCGAAGAGAAAAAAGATGGGTCGCTGCTTTCGAAAATCCGGAGAAATCACCAGGTCGACAGTTCGGCCGACCGCCTCAACAACAGTTTTCTGCTGGTGCGCTCCCCGGACGGGCGCGGTTCCGCGTTCATGACCAGGCTCTGGGACCAGCCGGTGATCGTGACGAACGCCCATGTCTATCTTGAGATGAAGGAGCCCGAAGTGGTCGATATCAACGGCAAGGTCTACAAAATCAAGGAGGTTCTCGGCTCGAAAAGCCGCGACCTGGTGATTCTTTCCTACGAAGACCCCGATCCCGATGCCGAAATGCTTTCCGCCGCCGGCGACGTCGGTGCGATTCCGCTTTCGACGAAAGTGATCGCCTACGGCAACAGCCTCGGCGACGACGTGATCGTGACGCAGACCGGCAAGCTGCTCGGCATCGGCCCGGACAAGATCGAGACGGACGCTCCGTTCGTGGGCGGCAACTCCGGCGGCCCGGTTCTGCTGCAGGACGGCGGCGAGGTGATCGGCGTGGCGACCTATCTGCGCCATATCGCGCCGGACAGCACGACGGTCGGCTCCAGATACGACTCCTCGCGCGTCAGGAAAGTCGTGCGCCGGTTCGCCACCCGGATCGACAACCTCCAGCCGGACGACCTTGAGCCGCTCAAGCTCAATGTGCTCGACCGGGAGCGCGAAGTCGTGAGGCGGAGCAACGACTGGGTCAGCCACATTCAGAACGTGTTTCAGAAGGAACTGACCCTGGATGAATTCAGGGAATTCAGCTCCGACTGCTTCAAGCGCGGCCGGGTCCTGATCGACGGCGAGACCGTCGAGTGGCACAGCAGCTATCTGAAGAACAAATTCGAAACGAACCGGGAGATGATTGTGGCGGTTCTGAAATCGTTCGAGCTCGATTCGGTGGTTGAACTTTCCCGGCTCGGCGCGATTCTCGACCGGAATGCGGAGAAGATGAGCGTCGCGCGCCGCACCGGTTATCCGGTCCGCTGCTTCTTCTGCATGGGCAGCGGCAAATATTCGAAGAAGATCGTGAATCCGCAGTACCGGCCGAACTCCGCCTATGCGCGCTATATCATGAAGTATGAAGCGTGCGCGGTCTGCGACGGGAACGGCAAGCGGCCGCTCTGGCCGGAACGGCTCTGCTTTACGGTTCCGCCCGACGTGAAGGAGGAGATGGGAAAACGGATCACGGCCGCCGGCGAGGAGTTCTGCGGGTTTCATCTCGGCGGCGAAAAGAAGGAAGAGCTGGACCGGCATATCTTCTATCGCAAGGAACCGCTCTATGTCGTTCCGAACTCGTTCGGGGAGACCATGTTTTTCGCCGGTAACCACCAGGACCGCGCCGCGGTCTGCACGGTCCTTACCTTCATGTTCGACCGGCTGCTCGGCGTGGCGGTTCTGGTTCCGCAGACCGCGGGCGGCCTCGAAGAGGGGCTCGAACGTTACCATCACGGGAAGATCTCCGGCGCGTCGCCGATCTCGATCCGGGCCGCCAGAGTTGAGGACCGCAAGGCGCTTCCACTCGACCGCCGCGGGCGTCCGCTGCTGAAACCGATCCGGCCGGTGAATATTCAGGATGAACCGGCCTACCGGGGAATGCTGATCATGGGATACCACAACAGCCTCACCGCGCTGACCAGCCTCGATCTGCCGGTGCTGGCCAGGCGCTGCAAAGGACATGAAAACTTATGAACACTGTCATCTGGATTATTTCCGGCATTGCCGGTGTCTCGGTGCTGGCGCTGACGTTCCGCATGTTCTTCCGGGAAGAGGGCGATTTCGGCGATGCGGTCGGGCATGTGTTCACCCCGGACATTTTCAGCGCGCTGAACGGCGAGTATTGGGAAGACCGCTGGAACACCTTCAAAATGTTCCTCTGGCTGGCCTTGGGCGCCGGTGCGTTTTTCGCGGCCCGGACGGGACTGCTGAAATTGTTCGGGCCGGAAGGGTGAAGGAGCTTCCGGCATGGTCGTTTTTTCATTTTTTGCCGCCGGGCTCCTGACTTTTGCCGCCATGGCTGTCTCGGTTGTCTTTGCCGGGCGTCTGGCTGAATGGATCGACAACCATGTCGCCGATGAAAGAACCGTTGCGGTGGCGAAGCTGCGGATTTACCTGATCTGGCTCTTTGGCGGAATCGCGCTGTTTCTCGGGCTCTACTTCGGGATAAAAAATTTGCTGGAGATGCTTCGGGACGCGATGTAAACGATTAATACGGGGGAGGGAGGCATGATTGTGATCTCGTTTTTCGCTTCCGGGTTGCTGACGGTCGCGATTGCCGTGGCGGTTCTGATTGCCGGAAAGCTGCTGGTCCGGTGGCTGGAGCGCTTGGATACGACCCGGGAG
This sequence comes from Victivallis lenta, assembly GCF_009695545.1. Taxonomy (NCBI): domain Bacteria; kingdom Pseudomonadati; phylum Lentisphaerota; class Lentisphaeria; order Victivallales; family Victivallaceae; genus Victivallis; species Victivallis lenta. The sequence continues at coordinate 28,015 of NZ_VUNS01000033.1, forward strand.
CGGCCGTTTCGGGATACTGTCCGTTCCGTGCAGGCGATGATTGTCGGGGTTGTTCTGTTTTTCTGGCTCTTTTATTTCCTCTTCACCCGGATTCGGCGGCTGCTGGAACATGTGTTCGGCACATGAAAAAACACCCGGCGAACTCAGCTCCGCCGGGTGTTTCCGCATCGCCGCGGGAATTACGGAATCAGCTTGAACGCCTTGACCAGGTCGGCGATCTGCTCGTCGTTGATCGGGTTCATGCCGCCGAGGTTCCGGGCGCTGATCGTCGCCTTGGCGCTGTATTCGGCCACTTCCATGCGGTCGAACGCTTCAAGCAGCGTGCGGCCGCTCGAGATCATGCAGTCGTTTTCGAGCATGATGACCGGATAGCGCGGCGAGATCGTGTCGGTGATCTTCTTGAGGTCGCGGAACTGCGTGCCGAACGGGAAGGCAGGCATCTCGCGCAGCAGGATGTAGCTTTCGGGAATGACCCGCGGATCGAACTCCTCGTGCGCGACGGTATAACCCATCAGGTGCGGCGGATTCGCGATGATCAGGGAGTTGATTTCGGGCTGCGCGTCGAAAATCGCGCGGAACAGCCACGCGGCGCGGCTCAGCTTGCGGCCGGACTCGTAGCGCATGCCCTTGACCAGCACCATGTCCTCCGGCTGGATGTTGCCGCGGTCGACGTTGCGCGGCGTGATGAGGATGCGCTCCTTGTCGACGCGGACCGCGAAAGTCCCTTCGGTGCTCGTGAACAGCATCTGCTTGTAGGCGCGGCGGATCAGGAGCGCCATCTGGTAGCGCAGCTCCATTTCGTCGCTCGAGCGGACTTCCGGGTCGAACGGCCGGAAATCGATGTTGCGGTCGAGCTGGCTGAACTCGATTTCGGTGTCGGAAAGGTAATGCGGCGTGCCGAGCTGGCTTGCCCGCAGGATCAGCCGGGCGCAGAAATCGAGCGTCTCGAAGCGCTTGAACGCCTCCTGCAGCGTGGCTCCCGCCGTGCAGGCGCCGTGGTTTTCGAGCAGGATCGTCGAGTGTCCGGCCGAAAAGGCCGCCGCGACGTTCTTGCCGAGCGCTTCGCTGCCCGGAACCTCATACGGCGCGTAACCGACGGTGCCGCAGATCATTTTGGCGGCGGGATGCACGCTGGTGTCCGGAATCTTGCCGGCCACGCTGAACGAGACCAGCGCGGGCGGATGGGCGTGCAGGATTCCCTTGATGTCCGGCCGCATCTTGTAGATGGCGCGGTGGAACGGAAATTCGCTCGACGGCTTGTGGCGGCCTTCGACGGTGCCGTCCGGCTTGACGCAGACGATGTCCTCGCGGCGCAGCGTGCCCTTGTCGACGCTGGCCGGGCTGATCCACATATTGCCGTCGGAATCGAGGATAGAAAGGTTCCCGCCGCTGGTGGTCGTCATGCCGTAGCCGTAAATACGCTGCATGATGTCCACGATCTGGTCGCGCGGATGGACGAAATTTGTTTTGTTCATGTCTGATACGCTTTCCACGTTATTTGAGTCGGTTGCATAATATACACGCATTTTCCGTTTCCGGCAAGTGAATTATCATTGAAAATCATGCCTTGCGGTGTTATATTGTAAAGATTTACTTTCAACATCCGAATGCGAGGAACAAGTCTCCATGCGTGACTTAAGAAACATTGCCATCATTGCCCACGTCGACCACGGCAAGACGACGCTGGTCGATCAGATCATGCGCCAGGCCAAGATTTTCCGTGAGAACGAGGTCGTCGCCGACTGCTTTCTCGACAGCAACGATCTCGAACGCGAGCGCGGAATCACGATTCTCTCCAAGAATATCAGCATCGAGTACAGGAACACCAAGATCAACGTGATCGACACCCCGGGACACAGCGATTTCGGCGGTCAGGTCGAGCGCGTGCTGAAGCTCGCGGACGGCGTGATCCTGCTCGTCGATTCGGCCGAGGGGCCGATGCCGCAGACGCGGTTCGTGCTCGACAAGGCGCTGCAGCTGAATCTGCGCCCGGTGGTCGTCATCAACAAGATCGACAAGCCGGACGCCCGGCCCGATGCGGTCCACACGAAGGTGTTCGACCTCTTCTGCGAGCTGAATGCGAGCGACGAGCAGCTGGAGTTTCCGCTGCTTTACGCTTCCGGCCGCGACGGCTGGGCGGTCCGGAATCTCGACGATCCGCGTGAGTCGATCTTTCCGCTGCTCGATGCGATTCTCGAATGTGTGCCTGCGCCGCAGCAGGTTGAAGGTCCGGTTCAGTGCCAGGTCGCCACGCTCGATTATTCGAACTTCGTCGGCCGCATCGGCATCGGGCGCGTCTACCGCGGCACGCTCGACACCCGCAAGCCGCTGGTGATCGTCAAGCGCGACGGAACCGTTCAGAACACGCAGGTCAAGCAGCTCTTCACCTTCGAGGGGCTCGGCCGGAAGGAGACCAGCGTGGTCGAGTGCGGCGACCTCTGCGCGATCGTCGGCGTCGCCGATATCGATATCTCCGACACGATCTGCGACGCCGAAACGCCGGAGGCCATGCCGGCCATCGCGATCGACGAGCCGACCATCTCGATGATGTTCCGCATCAACGATTCGCCGTTTTTCGGCAAGGAGGGCAAGTATGTCGGCAGCCGCCAGCTGCGCGAGCGTCTGTTCAAGGAGGTCGAGCGCGACGTCGCGCTGCGGGTAGAGGATGTCAACGGAGAGGCGTTCAAGGTCTCCGGCCGCGGCGTTCTGCACCTTGCGATCCTGATTGAAACCATGCGGCGCGAGGGGTATGAGTTCGCGGTTGCGAAGCCGCAGGTCATCTGCAAAACGATCGACGGCGTGAAGAACGAGCCGATCGAGCGGCTCAGCGTGGATGTGCCGTCCGAATTCGCCGGCAAGATCATCGAGATCGTCGGCCAGCGGCGCGGCGAGCTGATCCAGATGGAGTCGCGCGGCGTCCGGCAGCTGGTCGAGTTTTTCATCCCGACCCGCGGACTGATCGGATTGCGCAGCAAGGCGCTGACCGCCAGCCAGGGCGAGGCGATCGTCTCGCATCTTTTCGACCATTACGAGCCGTTCAAGGGGGCGATCCCGTCCCGGACGAACGGCACCATGGTCAGCATGGCGCAGGGCAAGGCGATTCCGTTTGCGATCGACGGGCTTCAGCAGCGCGGCGAATTCTTCATCGATCCGGGCACGGACTGCTACGAGGGGATGATCGTCGGCGAGCACTGCAAGGAGGGCGACCTGGTCGTCAACGTGCAGCGCGCGAAGCAGCTGACCAATATGCGTGCTGCGGGCAGCGACCGGAATATGAAGATCGCGCCGGCGCGGAAGATGTCGCTCGAGCAGGCGCTCGAATACATCGAGGACGACGAGCTGGTCGAGGTGACTCCGCTGAACATCCGGCTGCGCAAACTGTTCCTGACCGAGCTCGAACGTCGCCGGAACCGGTTTAAAACGGAAGAGTAACGATGATCCGGGCGGTCCGCTGGTGCATTTCGGCTCTGTTGCTGCTGCTGGCGTGGCAGGTTCATGCCGACGCCCGTAATGTGATCGTCTTTTTCATCAACGGGGCGAATCAGGCCGGGCTTGAGTTCGCCCGGGCGGCCGGGGCGGATTTTGCGGGGTTGTCGAACCTGTCGGCGTTTCCGGTCCGTGGGACGCTCCTGCCGCTGACCGGGGAGTATCGGCATCTGCCGCTGGCGGCGGCCAATGCGGTGGCGCTCGGGAAGCCGGCCGACGATGCGGTCGGCACACTTTCGTCCGGAGAAGAGCTCGATTCGCTTGCGACGCTTGTGAAGCAGTCGGGGCGCCGGGTCGGGATCATTTCGGATTCGCTGCTGACCGGCTGGCTGCCGGGGGCATTTTATGCGCATGAGCCCGGTGCGGACCGGGCGGAAATGGTGGCGAACTGGCTGCCGCTCTGTGACTTCAATGTATTGGCCGGAGAGGTTCCGTCGCCGGACGGAAGGTCTGCCGGTGACCGGCTCGGCGACACGATGGCGCGGATCGGCTACCGCAATGTTCTCGATGTGAAGAACCTGACGCCGCCGGTGTCGCGGCTTTTCATCCGCCATACCGACTCTGCCGGGCGTCGTTACGCGATGGCGCGGAGGACGCGCACGGACCGGGAGCGGTTGATCGACTACACCGCAACCGCTCTGGAGTGCCTCGAAAACCGGAATGGTTTTCTCCTGGTGGCGGAGTGCGGCAATATTGCTCCGGCCGGAGTTGAAAACGATGCTTCGATGCTGCTCGGGGAGCTGTGGACGTTCGACCGGGCGCTGGGGAAGGCGCTGGATTTCTTCAAGGCGGCTCCGGAGGATACGCTGATTGTGGTCGTCTCTTTGTATGACGCCGGGGAGCTTCGGCTGACGGGTGAGCCGGATACGGATTTCCCTTTCGGCCGTTCCCGGCTGGAGTTGCTTTGCGAATTGAACCGGGAACCGCGGACGTTCGGCCAGGCGCTGGCGCTGCTGGGGGCCGGGGAACTGTTTGCGCCGGGAGCGGAACAGCTTCGGGAGCTGCAGCGGCTTTATTTTGATGCGCCGCGTTTGATGGAGCCGCAGGTGCTGGCCGGAATGCGCGGGTTCTGGAATTACGAGCCTGACACGGTCATGCGCGATTACCGCGAATGGATTGATCGGCTTCAGGATTTGCGCGACCGGCATTACGGCGCGGGATTTTTTTCGAAACGGCCGGCGGCGGCGCTGACGCCGGTCTGGGCGATCGGCGCAGGGGCGAAGGAGTTTGCGGGGGAATACTCGCCGGAGGAATTCCACGGGAAGCTGCGCCGCGCGCTGGGGCTGGCCCCGGAACCGAGGTGAATATAAGTAAGAGCGCCTGTGACCGGGCGATGCCGCTCACCTTACGGTTTGCGGTGTCATCCGGTGGAAGTGCTGAAACGCGCGGCGTACGGCAGGGGTCAGGCCAGTTCCGCCAGGGCGGTGAAGCTCGTCTGGCCGGATTTTCCGCTTCCCTCGACGAAGAGCCGGTTTCCGGTGAACTCGCCGCCGACCGACAGCACGTCCGGCTCCCTGACTGCCGCGAGATAATGCAGCTCGACGGAGCGGAACACCGGAGAGCCGCCGCGCTTCATTGCCGCGAAATCCTGTATGAGCCCAGCATATTCGGCGTTGTTCAGGTGGCCGTTCACATCTTCCATCGAATAGCGGACGGGAACCTGAAGTTCCGGCGTGAGTCCGCGTGCCGGGAGCTTCGCTTCCAGCGTGAAATAGTCGGGACGTCCGGAGTTGTCCGGCAGCTCGACCGGCAGACTTTCGAGCTTCAGCGGCCGCAGCCGCGGCAGCCCGAGCAGCAGCCAGCGGCTTGAGGCGCGGCCGATCTCGTCGCCCGCTTCGCCGACGATTCGGAACTGCCGCGCGGCATGGAGGCGGCGGAAACCGTTCGGGTAGGTCTCCACCGTGATCTTTTCGCTGATGCGCGGCGAGCGTTCCATTTCAAGCTTCAATTTCGATAAAACCCAGATCATGCCGTTTTTCTGCAGCATTTCGAGCCCGACGCCGAGGCGCGCGGCATGATTGGCCGCCGCCTCCTGCAGGAAATCGAACCAGCCGGCCAGCCGGAGGTCGCCGCGGCGGTCGGCCTCGCGGTGGCGGACGGTGAAGTGTTCGACGTGAAAACCGTTCATCAGCGGACCGGTACGGCCGTGTCGAACGGCGCGGCCGGAACACCGGCGCTGTTGACGAGGTTCGGGTTGGCGACATTATGCCAGCCGAAGCGGAGCCGGACCGGGTTGGCGACTTTGTCGGAGCTCACGATGAGCCGGTCATTCTCGATGACGCCCTCGGCCGGATGGAACACGCCGTCTTCCCCGGCCAGCATCAGGTGCGAGACCGGCTTGCCGTCGCGGGTTCTGAGGCCGTTCGCATGCAGGAACTCAACGACGAGTTTGCCGTTCTGCGGAGTTGCCCGATAGAACTGCGGCACAAGCGCCGTGTCGTCGCCGATGCCGTAGCTCAGATAGAGCACGAGATTTGCAAGGCGGCGGGCGAGCGGAACCTTGTCGCGCGGATGGATGTCGTCCGCCACTCCGCAGTCGGTCGCGGTGATGAAACCGGCGTAGCGGTCTCCCTCGGCGAAGCGCTGCTGCGCGGCCCAGAAGTTCGGCAGCCGCGTCACCTCGGTCTTATGATAGTTGAACGGCGGCAGCTGGACGATGTAGATCGGCAGCGTCGGGTTGGCGAAGGCGTTCCGCCAGGTCCGGGCGAGCGCTTTGAGCTTGTCGCCGTAGACGGCGCCCTCGTAGTGGTTGTCCTCGCCCTGATACCAGAGCATCCCCTTCACCGCGAACGGCGTGAGGGGATGAACCATCGCATTGTAGAGGACGGTCGGCAGCCGCTGCTTGTCCTTGCGCAGCTCGGAGTCCTGCTTCGAATTCATGTCCGCGATCTGCTTTTCGACCGTCGCGGCGGTCTCCTCGAGCCCCGGAATTCCGGCGAACGATTCGCGCGCGCTCATCGCTTCGATTCGGCAGCCGCCCCAGGAGATGTTGATCAATCCGACCGGGACCTTGATCGCCTGCTGAATGTCCCGGCCGACCAGATAGCCGACCGCCGTGAAACCGCCGACGGTCTCCGGCGTACAGAGTTTCCACTTCGCATTGAGCGTTCTGGACGGTGTGCGGCTCCAGACGCACGGAACCTGATAGAGCCGGATTTCGGGATTTTCCGCCGCCTTGACGATCTCCGCCGCTCCGGTGATGCCCTTGAGTCCCCACTGCATGTTGCTCTGTCCGACGCAGAGCCAGATGTCGCCGACCAGCACATCCTTGAACTGGAGCGTGTTGTCGCCTGCTACCGTAAGAACGGCGCCTTCCGCCGACGCGGGGGCGGCGGGCAGCTCGACCTTCCAGTCTCCGTTCCGGTCCGCCGTGGCCGACAGCGAGGTTTCCCGGAAGGTCACTTTGACCGCCTCGCCGGGCCGGCCGGTGCCCCAGACACGGATCGGCGTGTCGCGTTGCAGAACCATGTAGTCGGAGAAGATCGGAGCGGTTTCGACCGCGCCGAGCGAAAACGCCGCGCCGGCAAGGGCGGCAAGCATCCAGCTGGATTTCATCGGGTACTCCTATTGTTCCCCAAAAAGTTACCCCCCCTTCCTCCTTCGCCGAGGCTGCGGAGGACAAGTCGGACTTGTCATCCACAGCGCCTGCGCGGCGGATGGTACTTTTCGGGGGCCCCGCTCTCTGAAGAGACCATGCCCGACACTGCGTGTCGTGCTCGTCTCAAAAGACCATGCCCGACACTGCGTGTCGTGCTCGTCTCAAAAGACCATGCCCGACACTGCGTGTCGTGCTCGTCTCAAAAGACCATGCCCGACACTGCGTGTCGTGCTCGTCTCCTGTGTTTCGTGCGGCTCCGCCGTACTCACACCTTCGAGAAAGGCATTGTTAATATTTCGATGGTATTAACATACCATCACCTTAAAAAATGTCGAACTGAGAATGATGATCCGATTCTAGTATAGCATGAATCGAAAAAAAAGCAAATTCGCCGGCTAAGAACCGGGGGATCGCGCCGTCTTAAGAATCGAAGACGTTTCAAAAGCGGAATTTTACCGTGGGGAACCTTGAAAATGGAAATAAACGGCATTATGTTCCCCTCGGTTGCCGGAATAAAAGATCGAATCAGGGAAAGTCGCAGATGGGCGCAGTGAAAACGGAAGATCCGGTCGTCGCCGCCGGAAAAATGGCGGGGGCGCTGCGGCGCAGATTTGCTTCGGCCCTTTTCTGCCGCGGTTTTCTGGCCGCCTCCGGCATCGCCGGGTTTGCGGCCGGCGGGGTGATCCTCGCCGGGCGGCTGGTCGACGGCGATTGGCCGTTTGCCGCGTCCGCCGCGGCGGTGCTGGCTGGGCTCTTCGCTGCTTTGCTGTGCGGCGGCATTCATGCCAGGAAACATGTGCCGGAGCGGCGGAAGCTGCTGGTTTGGCTCGACGGCGCCGGACGCTCCGGCGGTCTGCTCGCCTCGTCGCTCGAAACGGACGGCGGCGAGTGGAGAACGCGGATTTCTCTGCCTGCCGGGGTGCGGGTGAGGGTTTCGGCCGGGCGGTACTGGTTGCCCGCGGCGGCGGGCGCGCTGTTTCTGGCCGGCGCATTGCTGTTTCCCGCCTCCGGCATCGCCGGGCGGGACCGGCACGCGCTCGACATCTCCGAGGAGACCGCCTTGCTCGAGCAGAAGCTTGAAGTGCTTGAGGAGGAAAGCCTCATGCCCGAGAAGGAGCTCGCCGGGCTCCGGGCGGATTTGAAAGAACTTGAGGAAAACAACCGCGCGGACGAGTCGGCGCGGACCTATGAACTGCTCGACGCGCTGTCGCGCCGGGTCGAGCTTGCCGGAGAAGAGGCGGGGCGGCAGGCCGCCGAAAACCGCGAAACACTGCAGATGCTGTCGATGGCGCTCGATTCGCTGAGTTCGCTGCCGCTCGACCAGCTGCCGCCTGAAGCGGCCGGTGAGATGGGCGGGCTGCTGCGGAAGCTTTCCGAAGAGAATCCGGAGCTGGCGGAGCTTCTGAAACAGTCCGGCGCGGCGGCGCAGCTTGACCCCGCGACGATGAAGCGCCTGGCCGAGGCGATGCGCGACTCCTCCGGGCGGCTCGAAAAACAGCTTGCGAAGCTGGTCGAATCGAAGCTGATGAAGTCCCGCTGCGCAAAACCCGGCAACTGCAGCGGCCCCGGCGGGGAATGCGGCAGCCCGGGCGCGTGCTTGCCCGAGGAGGATCTGGCGGAATGGCTCGCCCGCAACGCTCCCGGCGCCGACGGCCTCGGTGCAGTTGTGATGATGTGCATGGCGAACGGAGACGCTCCGGGCGCGGGCGGCATTTCCCGCGGGCGCGCGGATGCCGCGCTGACCTTTACCGGTTCGACCCCCGACCATCAGGGGCGGCCGGTCGATCTGGCGCTCGCCGGGGAGACCGATCCGGCGCAGAGCATGGTCGTGCAGCGCTTTGCGGCCGCTCCGCAGGCCGATGAGGCGGAGCAGAGGGCGGCCGCCGCCGGGAGCCTTCGCGGCGGCGGGGCGGCGGTGGACCGCCGCGAGATGCGTGTCTACCCCGAGCACCGTTCTGCGGTCGAGCGCTATTTCAAACCGAAGGAGGGGCGGTAAATCCCCCGTTCCCGGAATTTTTATCGAATATCATTCAACGTCCAATTTGAAGGAGGCGTGTTTTTCATGAGCAGGACCGAACTGATTTCACCCGGAGAGCTGCAGCCGGTGCAGGAGCGCGCCAACCGGATTCTCGATGAACTCGACCGCATTCTGCTCGGGCACCACGAGGTGCACCGGCTGCTGCTGATCGGCATCCTGAGCCGGGGGCACATCCTGCTCGAGGGACTGCCCGGCGTCGGCAAGACGGCGCTGGTCAAGGCGCTCGGGACGCTCCTGTCGCTCGATTTCAAGCGGATTCAGTTCACGCCGGATCTGCTGCCGAGCGACATCCTCGGTTGCAACATCCTGCAGATGATGCCGGACGGGGAGCGGAAGATGGTCTTTCAGCCCGGCGCGATCTTTTCGAACATCCTGCTTGCGGACGAGATCAACCGCGCTTCGCCGAAGACGCAGTCCGCCATGCTCGAGGCGATGCAGGAACATGCCGTGACGCTGCTCGGCGAGACGCGCCCCCTGCCGGAGCCGTTTTTCGTGCTCGCCTCGCAGAATCCGATCGAGCTTGAAGGGACCTATCCGATCCCGGAGGCGCAGCTCGACCGCTTTCTTTTCAAAATCGCGGTCGGCGGCGTGGATGCCGGAGTGCTGACCGAGATCATCGCGCACCGCCGCCGCGGTGAGCCGCCGCAGCCGTCGTTCCGGGTGAGCCGGGAGGAGCTGGCCGGACTGTTCGACGCGATGGAGCGCATCCACCTCTCCGAGCCGGTCGCCAACTACATGGCGCGGCTGGTCGCGGCCGGGCATCCGGGTTCGCCGGGGGCGCTGCCCGAGGTCGAGCGGTTCGTGACCTTCGGCGCTTCGCCGCGCGCCGCGATCGCGCTGGCCGAGTCGGCGCGTGCGGCGGCGCTGCTGGCCGGCCGGCCGTCAGTCGGCTTTGAGGATGTCAGGAGCGTCGCGCCCGCGGTGCTGAACCACCGGCTGCTGCTGAATTATCAGGCGCGGTTCGAGAAGGTGACGAGCTTCGACCTGATTGACCTCCTGCTCGACAAGGTCGATCCGGCCGGGCTCGATCTGCCGAAGGGCGTTTCGCTCGAAGCCGGGGAGGTGCGGGCATGAAGCGCCCGGTCTTCGTCATCGTCTTCGCGCTCGTCTGTCTGGCGGCGCCGTCGCTCCGGGCGGAACGTTTCGGCGCGGTTTCGGTCGAGAACGTGCCGCAGGCGGCTGGGTCGGAGTGGCAGTCGAGCTATTTCGTCCGGGAGTTCCGGGTCGAAAACGCGGGGGGCCGCCCGGCTGAGGTCCGTATCTGCATCCGGAGTGCGGGCGATACGCCGTTCTCCACCGAGCGCAGCGTGTTGATTGCGCCCGGAGCCGTGCAGAATGTCGTGCTCTACCGGCCGCCTGCCGATGCGGGCGGCCGATATTCCGAGTCGTTGCAGATGGAGCTGGTCATTGACGGCCGCCCGGTGAAGCATTCGCTGCTGCCGGATGCCGGGAGCTCGATCAGCTACAAACGCTCCGGCATTCTGCTCTCCGGTTCGCTGCCTCTGCATGAGTATCGGCCGTTTTTCCGGCTGGACCGTTACGGGCGGTCGCTCGAGTCTTCCAACATCCCGGTTGCCCAGTGGGGGAGGAATCTGCGCGATTACGCCGGGCTCCGCAGCATCTGGATCAGCTCGGAGGACGTCGTGCCGCCCGAAGTCGAGGCCGCGCTGATGAAGTGGGTGTTCAGCGGCGGCACCCTCGTGATCTGCGTCCCGCCCGGTTCGCCGTGGCCGGAGGGAACCGAAGGTCCGGACGGTGAACCCGCTGTCCGGCAGCACGGCTGGGGGAGGCGCGTCGTCTGCCGCCCGGTTCCGGCCGAGAAGTGCGCGGCGGTCGAGGCCTATCTGAAACGGTATGCCGATCATGAAGGGAAAGGGGAGGAGAACAAACTGAACGGGCTGAAGCGGCCGGAGCTCGGGGGCGGCATGGCGCTGCTCGATTCGCTCGCTTCCAATGACGAGTTTTTCGCGCGGCCGCAGCCGCAGTCGTTCTATGACGAGCTCGGGCTCGAAATTCCGACCGTTCCGCTGCAGCTGCTGTTTTATGTCATGCTCGTATTCGTGATCGTGATCGGCCCGGTCAACTTCCTTGTGCTCCGGAAGTTTCGGAAAGAACCGCTGATTCTGCTGACCACCCCGGCGGTCAGCCTGCTTTTCTGCCTGCTGGTCGTCGGCTTCATCACGCTGAACGAGGGGTGGTATTCGCGGGCGAAGGCGTTCGGCGTGACGCTGCTCGACCAGGAGGGGAGGCAGGCGGCGACGCTGGCGCGGCTCGGCGTTTACGCGCCGATTGCACCGGGCGGAGGTTTCACTTTCGACTCCGGCGACCTGCTGGAGTTCGCCCATGCGGGCGCGGTGCTGGCGAATGTGGATACGGCCCAGAAGCTCGCTTCCGGGCTGCTTCAGCCGCGGATTCCGCTCTGTTATTCGGTTGTCCGGGTGTCGCCGCAGCGCGAAAAGCTGCGGATTGCGCCGGAAAAGGACGGCCTCGCGGTGGTGAACGGCCTCGGCGCCCGCCTCAACGCCCTTCTGGTGGCCGGTCCGGACGGCGGGATTTTCGTCTCCGATTCTCCGGTCGAACCCGGTGAACGGGTGCTCCTCAGGCGTGGAAAGCAGCAGGGCAGCGTGCGGAAAATGGATATGGCGCGGCTTTACCGGGCGGCGCAGCTGGCGGTTCGGGAGAAGCGCTGCGATCCGGTTTCGGGCGAGCTTCCGCCGGGGTATTACTGTGCGCTGGCGGAGGAACCGCTTTTTTACACGCCGGGATTCCGGCCGGATCGATTCGAAGCCCGGCACGCGGTGATCGGCAAATACAGCTTTGCGGGAGAGTCGGAAGATGGAAATTAAGGTACGGAATCTCGTTCGTTCGTTCGGCATGACCCGGGCGGTGGACGACATCTCATTCGAGTTCGCGGCGGGGAACGTTTTCGGTTTCATCGGCCCGAACGGGGCGGGCAAGACCACGACGATCAGGATCATGGCGACGCTCGATCTGCCGGATTCCGGCGATGTTTTCTACGACGGCGTCTCGGTCGTCAACTACCCGGAGGAGGTGCGCCGCCTGGTCGGTTACATGCCGGATTCGCTGCCGGATTTCCGCGATATTCAGGTATGGGAGTATCTCGACTTCTTCGCGCGCAGTTTCGGGCTCCGCGGCGCGCAGCGGACCCGGACTCTGGCCGACATCGAGGAGTTCACGAACCTCGGCGGCATCCGCCGCAAATACCTGGCCGGGCTGTCGAAGGGAATGAAGCAGCGCGTGAGCCTCGCCCGCGCGCTCGTTCACAATCCCGGCGTGCTGATCATGGACGAACCGGCCGCCGGGCTCGACCCGCGCGCCCGCCTTGAGCTGCGTTCGCTGCTGAAAATTCTGTCGGGGCAGGGCAAGGCGATCCTGCTGTCGAGCCACATTCTCTCCGAGCTGCAGGACATCTGCGACGGGGCGGTCATCATCGAAAAGGGGAGGCTGCTTTCGGCCGGTACGCTTTCGCAGCTTCTCGCGCAGGCGTCGCCGGGAAGCGCCGCCGGAGCCCCGGGCGCGGAAGGAGAAGGGAAACCGGGCGTGACGCTCCTGATCGAATGCGCGAAGTGCGAGGAGGCCCGGCTGAAGCTGCTCGAGCATCCGGCGGTCCGCGAAGTCATCATCCGCGAGGAGGGGAAGCTGCAGGCGTTTCTCGAGGGGGACGATGAAGTCGTTCCGCCCGTCATGGGGACGCTTTTCGCGGCCGGGCTGCCGGTGATGGGGTTCGCGCGCAAATCGATGGGGCTCGAGGAGCTGTTCATGAAAATCACGACCGGCGAGGTGCAGTAAGATGGCAAAGGCGGTCAAGCGGGAGTGGAGCGACTGGCTCAATCCGGTGCTGGTCAAGGAGATCCGGCAGTATTTCCACAACTTCGGCATTCTGGCGGTCATGGGCGTGCTGCTCGTGGTCCAGCTGATGATGCTGGTGGTCATGCAGTATCAGGTTTCCGAATCGCGCAGCGCGTTTTCCGACAGCGGCGCGGTGATGTTCGGACTGGTCGCCGGCAGCATGGGGCTGGCGGCGTTTCTGGTCTGCGCGTTCGGCGCGATGCTGCGCTTCACGGGCGAGCGGCGCGACCGGGAGCTCGATTTCTCGTACATCACGGTCATCACTCCGAACCGGATCATCTGGGGGAAGCTCCTCGGTTCGCTGGTCATGATCGTCTTCATCTATGCGCTCTGTCTGCCCTTCATGGTCATCGCGTACTTCCTGCGCGGCATTGCGATGGGCGATATGTTCCTGGTCGCGCTGGCCATGCTGCCTCCGCTGCTGGTCGCGACGCAGGCGGGCATACTGGTCGGTTCGGCCGGCAAGCGCTGGCTGATCGGCGTATTCTGCCTGGCCATGTTCTTCTTCGGCCAGCCGGCGGCGCTCTTTTTCGCCGCTTTTCTGTGGGGATTGTTTCGGGGGACGGATTCGGTCGGAGCGATCATCTTTCTCTGGTGCGTTTTCTGCGCGATCCTGCTCGGGCTGCTGTACGCCCTGAGCGTGGCGGCGGTCAGCTCGCGTTTTTCGAACCGGATGCTTCCGGTCCGGCTGTTTCTGGTCGGAACCTTCGTCTGTTCGCCGCTGATCGGGCTCGGCGTCGCGCTGGCCGGCGACATGACGGCCGATATCGGGAAGGTGATGCTGGTTTCTCTGACGGCGGTCGGCTCGACGGTTGCCGCGCTGTGCGCCACGCTGGCGGCGTTCGAGCGGCTCGACCCCGGTGAGCGGGTCAGGCGGCAGCGGCCGCGCAATCCGGTCGGCCGGGTCTGTCATGGTCTGGTTTCAAGCGGCGCCTGGAGCGGCATCCTGCTTGCGCACCTGCTGCTGGCGGTTGCCGCGCTTGCGGTGTTTTTCGCGTACCGGCTGGACTCCGCCACCTGGTTCGACGCGTTTTTCTGGGTTTCCGGCTGCTCTTATTTCCTCTTTTATGCGAACATTGCAATCTGGGCGGCCGGGAACTGGAAGGTTCTGCCGGGGTGGTGTTACTGGGCGTTCACCGTCATCGCCTTTGTGGTTCTGCCGCTGCTGCTGAGCGGAATCGTCACTCTGGCAGGCCGCCATGATGTGGATGTCATGCTGCTGACCACGCCGTTCTGCCTGATCAATTCCAGCGGCGGCGGATGGATGCTTCTGTTCGGCCCCGCCCTGGCGGCGGGGGCGCTGCTGCTGGCCGGGTTTGCCCGGCTTTCACGGCCGGCGGAGGGCGGGAGGAGATCATGAGCAGACACGCTTACGGCGACGGCTGGAATTTCTGGGTGGTCAAATACCTGCGTCAGATGCGGCACGATTTCGCGCTGCCGGTTGCAGTGATCATTCTGCTGGTGATTGAGTTCATCATCTTCCGGAGCTTTCTCGGGCAGCGGCATTACAGCCCGCAGTGGCCGTGGTGCCTGATTTTCATGTCGGTGCTGTGCGGCGTCGGTACGACGCTCTGCGTGGCGATCGGGTTCGCCGGGACGTCGTTTTCGATCGGAGGCATGCGGCCGGGACTTTCGCACTTCATGGGCTTTTCCCCGATGGATGCGAATGCGCTGTTCCGCGGTTTCGTGCTGAGCCATCTGCTGACCTTCGGGGTGCTCGCCGGCAGCTGCCTGCCCATCTGGCTGACCGGCTGCTATTTCTTCCCGGAGCGGGCTTTGACGATTCTCGCCTGGATTTTCGATGCGTATTTCCTCACGCTTTTTCTGCTCCAGCTCGACAGCCTCCGCTGGGCCCGGGCCGATCTGATGGTGGCGCTCAGCACGCTCCCGGTCATGCTGTTCGACTGGATTCACACTTTTTCGGACTGGACGACGGTGCTGCTGTTCGGGATTCTCGCGGCATGGCAGCTGCTGAACTTCCGCGAATCGCTGTGTCCGGCGGCCGGTGTGCAGGAGTGCCGGATGCGGTTCGGGCAGCTCGTTCTGCTGCTGGCCGGCTGGGGCATGCTTTTCGCGCCGTTCCGGGTCCGGGTGCCTCTCCTGATCGGGATGGCGACGGCCGGGGCGCTGGCGTCGATGGGCGGCGCGCTGAACCGGATTCCGCAGCGGCAGCTTGAACAGCTGCCGTCTCCGGCCTGGCGCCGTTTCGGAGCGTTTCTGGCCTATGGCAGTTCGGCCGGGGGCTGGTTCTGGTGCTGGGGCGTCGCGCTGGCGGCCTGGCTGCTGCTGCCGGAATTCGATTCGCCGTATTTCTGGCGGTTTCTGGTGAGCTGGGGCCTGGCCTGGGCCGAGGTCGGATTCCTGATCGTCGGCTGGGCGGCGCGCCGTTCGCGCCGGAATGTTTCTGCGTTGCTGTACCATATCTCGATTCCGTTCGGGCTTTTCGTCGTCGCGGCTGCGGTTGCGGTCATCTCCGTTGCGACGGGGAGTTCGGGCGAAGCGGTGTTCCGGGACGCGGCGATGGCCGGCTGGGCTGCCGCCGCGCTGCTGTTCCTGCCGCAGATTCCGCGCATTGTGCGGGATTTCCGCTGCTTTATGGGCCGGAGGTGCGATTGATGGACCGTCCGCAGTTCCGCTCCGTTCTCGCTTCGGCGCTGGCCCGTGCCGGCGGCCTCGAGCTGGCCACGCCCCGGATGACGGCCGGGATCGACGGGCGGCGGACCGGCAGGCGCAGCGGCAACGCCCTCGAGTTTTCCGAATACCGCGAGTACCAGGCCGGCGACGACCTGCGGCAGCTGGACTGGGGCGTTTTCGCCCGCAGCGAACAGCTGATGGTCAAGCTTTACAGCGAAGAAGTCGATCCGCGCTGTGACATCGTGCTTGACGATTCCGCTTCGATGGCGACCGAAGAGGCGAAGGCGGCTGCGGCGCTCGGGCTGGCCGGACTGCTTGCGCAGGCGGCGGCCAACGCCGGTTTTTCGCTGGCTGTCTGGCATGCGCGTGAAACGCTTGAGAAGGAGCCGTTCCCGTATCGTCCGCTCGAGTGGAGCTGCGGTGCATTCGACGGCGGCGCGAGCCCCGGCGAAGCGTTCGGCCGTTTCGCAGGCGGTTTCCAGAGCCGCGGCATCCGCATCGTCGTGACTGACCTGCTCTGGCCGGAGGAGCCGGGCCGCTTTCTGCGGCGGCTGGCCGACGGCGCGATGCGGGCGGTCGTCATCCAGCTGCTGACGCGCGACGAACTCGATCCGGCCGTCTCCGGAACCGTTTCGCTGACGGACGCCGAGACCGGCGAGGAGCGCGAGCTGGCGGCCGACGACGCATTGCTTGCCCGCTACCGGCAGCGGCTGGCCCGCCATCAGGAACTCTGGAGCCGGGCGGCCGGAGAGTACGGCGTCCGGCTCATCCGGCTGACCGTCGAGGAGTTCTATCCGGGCTGGGATCTGCAACAGCTGTTTCGCTGCGGGGTGCTGAAATGAACCTGATCACCGGCTTCGATCATCCGCATTTCTTCTATGCGTTTGCGGCGCTCGCGGTGCTGCTGGCGCTCTATTGGTTCTATCGCCGTTCGGTCCGGAAACAGGTTCCGGCAATCTTTTTGTGGGACCGGCCCGAGAGTACGCCGGAAAGTGGTTCGCGCCGGCAGTTCCGCCGGCTGCCGCTCTCGTTTTTCCTCGAGGCGCTGGCCCTGATTTTGCTCGTTCTGGCGGCAACGGCGCCGTTCCGCATGGCGAACGAGGCGTTTCCGGCGCTGGCCGTCGTGCTCGACAACTCATTTTCGATGCGGGCGGAGGGAACGGACGGGGCGTCGCCGCGCTCCCTCGGGGAGGCCGAGCTCGAAAAGCGGCTGTCGGCCCATCCCGGCCGCCGCGTCCTGCTGATTCTGGCCGGGAACGAGCCGCGCCTGGTCTCCGACGGCCGGGAGCGGACGGCTGTCGGCCCGTACTGGACCGCCGACGAGCCTGCGGCCGATCTCGCCGGGGCGCTGGCGCTGGCCCGCAGCCGCTGCCCGGGAGCCGAGCTGCTGATCGTCACCGACCGGAAACCCGACTTCGAATTGGCGGAGGACACCGGCGTTTTCGCCTCCGGCGTTTCGCGCGGCAACGCGGCGCTGGTCAACGCCCGGCGGCGCGCGGGGAAGATTCTGGTTGAGGCGTTGAATGCGTCCTCATCCGAGCGGCGGGTTCGGCTGCGGCTCACGCCGGGCGGCGTGACTGAGGCGGCCGTGCTTGCTCCCGGCGAACAGCGGAAGTTCGTCTGCCGCATCCCCGCCTCCGCCCGCGGCCGCGAGGTGAGTGTGACGCTTGAGAGCGACGGCGACCCGCTCGCGTTCGACAACACGGTCATTCTGCTTTCGGAGGAGCGCCCGCCGCTGCGTTTCGCCTATGCGGCCGATCTCGCCGCCGTTCCTGCCCGGGAGCTCGATCTGGTGCTGGAATCAAATCCCGATTTCACGCGCGCCTCGTCGCCCGAGCTTGTCTTCGGCGGTCTGGAACTCGCGCCCGGGAACTATCACCGTTTTCTCTGGAATCCGGGCGGAGAGGGAAAGGACAGTGTGACGGCGGAGCCTCTCGCGGCGCAGGCCGGGCATCCGCTGACGCGCGGACTCGGTCTTCAGGGCGTGCGCTGGAGCGCGGCTTCCGGCCCGGCGCTGCCCGGAGAAGTCCTGATCCGGCGCGGCGACACGGAGCTGCTGTCGTTCCGGCGGCGGCTCGACGGATACTGCGACATTTATCTGAATCTCGCGCCCGGCGGTTCGAACCTGAGCCGGAGTCCTGTCTGGCCCGCTTTGTTCTGGAATATCGCGGATTTTCTGCGCTCCGAACGGCCAGGGCCGGGCCGGAGGAACTGCCGCAGCGGCGAAATCGTCGAATTCAGATGGAACGGTTCCGATGGGAAGCGCGTCTCGGTCACCGGGCCGGACGGGAGCGTCCGCTCCGTCGCTCCGGTCCGCCGCCGTGTGCTTCTGGCCGGGCTGCCGCCCGGAATCAGCCGGATCGAGGCCGGGAAAGAGAGCTGGAGCGTCTCGGTTTCGGCGCTTTCGGCCGCGGAGTCGGATCTGAGCGGGGCCGGAGAGTTCCGGCGCGCTCCGCTCCAGGTCGCGCAGATGAGGGAAAATCCGCGTTTGCCGCTCGGCTGGATCGCGTTTCTGCTCGCGGCGGCGGTTCTGCTGGCGCATCAATATAAACTCGGTGTGAAACGAGGTGGAGCATGAGTTTTATGTGGCCTGCCGCGTGGCTGCTGATTCTGCCGCTGGCGGCGTTTCTGTACTGGCATCCGTTCCGGAGCCGCTGGGTCACCGGGCTCCGGCTGGCGCTCTATCTTGCGCTCGTGCTGGCGCTTTCGGGCATTGTCGTCGAGTGGCCCGACCGGACCGGAACGCTGATCGTCGCGGTCGACCGCAGCCGTTCGATGCCGGATGACGCGAAAGAGGAGGCTGAGTCGTTTCTCCGCCGCCTCGAGGCTTCGCGTCCGCGCGACTCCCGTCTGGGCGTGGTCGCTTTCGGCGCGGAACCGGTCATCGACAAGCTGCCGGAGTCCCCCGGTTTCGACGGCCTCGAAAGCCGGATTGCGAATCCGGACGGATCGGATGTGTCGGGGGCGCTTGCGCTTGCGCTGCGCCAGATTCCGGCTGATTCGCCGGGGCGCATCCTGCTGATCTCGGACGGGCGCTGGACCGGCATGGACCCGGCTCGCGCATTTGCCGCTGCCGCCGCGCGCGGCGTTCCGGTCGACCTGCGCAGGCTGCTCCGCGCTTCGGCGCACGATCTGGCCATCGCCGGAATCGACGCGCCGATGTCGGCCGCGGCCGGGGAGTTCTACACATTGAACTGCCGGATCGTCTCCCCGGAGCCGCAGCAGGTGACCTGCCGCATCCGGCGCGGCGACGGCGGCTGGATGGTGCGCGAGGTGAAGCTGCACCGCGGCGTCAACTTCGTTTCCTGGCGCGACCGGAGCGATCAGCCCGGCGTGGCGGATTATACGGTCGAGGTTATCGGCTCCGACCCGGCGTCGGACGAACGGCCCGGGAACAACCGGGCGCGGCGGCTGGTCTCGATCGCGGGGCGCAAGCCGGTGCTGCTGCTGTCGGAGTCGCCCTCCGGCAACCTTGCGCGGGTGCTCGCGGAGGCGAAGATTCCAGTCGTCGTCAGGCGCCCGTCCCCGGCGGAGCTGACGGCGCGGAAGCTGGCCGGATATTCCGGAGTGATCCTTGAAAACGTCCCGGCTTCGCGGCTCGGGCCGGACGGCATGTCGCTGCTGGCCGGCATGGTCAGATCCGGCGCGCTCGGGCTGATGATGACCGGCGGCCGCAGTTCGTTCGCCGTCGGCGGCTACTACCGTTCGCCGCTCGAGGAAATATTGCCGGTCTCGATGGAGCAGCGGCAGGAGCTCCGCAAAAATCTGCTCGCTCTCGTCGTCGCGCTGGATCGCTCCGGCAGCATGTCGGCGCCGATCGGGAACCTGACCAAGATGGATATGGCGAATCTGGCCACGCTCGAGGTCTACAGGCTGATGATGCCGCGCGACGAATTCGGAGTCATCGCGGTCGACAGCGCTGCGCATACGGTCATTCCGCTGACGCCGCGCGAGGATATCGTCGGCGGCGAAACCCGCATCCGCAGCATCGAGTCGATGGGCGGAGGCATCTTCACTTATACGGCGCTCCACCAGGCGACGAACGAGCTGATGAGGTCGAATGCGGCGACCCGCCACCTGATCCTCTTCGCCGACGCCGCCGATGCGGAGGAGCCCGGCGCTTACCGGGAGCTGCTGGAGCGCACGAGCCGGGCCGGGATCACGGTCAGCGTGGTCGGGCTCGGCACCGGGCAGGACAGCGACGCCGGTTTCCTGAAGGATGTGGCGCGCCGCGGCAACGGCATGATCTATTTTTCGGACCGCGCCGACGAGCTTCCGCGCATTTTCGCGCAGGATACGTTCCTGATGGCCCGCAATACCTTCGTCGACACGCCGGTCGAGGCCGATTACACGGCGGCGCTGCGTTCGGTCTCGCAGGCCGACTTCGGCCGCTCCGCCGGTTTCGGCGGCTACAATCTCTGTTACGGCAGGGAGGGGGCCGAAATCCTCCTGGTCACCCGCGATGAATTCAAGGCGCCGATTGCCGCGGTCGGGCAGGCCGGACTCGGCCGGGTCAGCGCGTTCACCGCCGAGGCCGACGGGGAGTACACCGGGAGGTTCGCGGCCGATCCGATGGCCGGTACGCTGCTGTCGGCGCTGGCGAACTGGATGCTGACTCCGGAGTCCGGGGGAGACGATTACCTGATTACCCAGCAGCTGACCGACGGTGTGCATCGCATCGAGCTGCATTTGAATCCGGACCGCGAGCGCGATCCGTTCCCGGCTCCGCCGGTCGTCAATTCGGTCGTGACCCGCGGCTTCGGGGCGCCCGAAACCCGGCGGGACGTCTTCACCTGGGTCTCTCCGGACCGGCTCGAAGTCAACCTGCCGCTCGAGGGAGACTCGGTTCAGCTCTGTACCGTCGTCTGGGACGGCAGGCGGCCGGAATCTCTGGCCCCGGCCGCGGCGCTCTATTCGCCGGAGTTCCGCCCGGACGGGGACGCAGTTTCCGGTGCGGATATCGCGGAGCTGGCCGATTCGACCGGCGGCCGTGAGCTGCTGCTGCCGGACGGGCTCTGGGACGAGCTGCCGTCCCGCCTGCGCCGTTTCAACCTGACGCCGTGGATCGCGCTGGCGGCCGTGCTGCTGCTGCTGCTTGAGGTGGCGGAACGGCGGCTCGGGCTGCTTTCGCGCCTGTTCCGGAGGAGAGCGGCGACGGTTTCAGCCGTCGCGGTTGAGGGGAAAGCCGCGCTTTCCCGGGAGAAGCGCAGGAAGCGGGCCGCGGGGACGGAAAAGG
Organism: Victivallis lenta; assembly: GCF_009695545.1. Lineage (NCBI taxonomy): Bacteria > Pseudomonadati > Lentisphaerota > Lentisphaeria > Victivallales > Victivallaceae > Victivallis > Victivallis lenta. The sequence continues at coordinate 48,877 of NZ_VUNS01000033.1, forward strand.
CGAAGAATGCGGAGTTCCCGCCGGACGAGCCTCCGGTTCCGCCGACAGCGGAGCCGGAGGAGCCCGGAGATTCACTCGGCGACGCCCTGCGCCGCGCCCGCCGGCGGCGTTGACGGCGGTTCCGGGATGCCCGCGTACAGCCGCTCTCCGAGCCGGAGACAGGGCAGTCCGCTATGTTCGGCCAGTTTCGGGCTCTTGAAGAGATAGATGGCGTCTCCGGGCAGGGGGCGCCCGTCCGCGAGATCCCGCAGCAGCTTGTTACGCTCCGCTTCGGTCCGCCGGTCGGGGCGGGCGAAATAGAAGTCGCCGACCGGGAGTCCCTGCAGCAGCGCCGGGGCGGCCAGTCGGGTCAGCTCCTGCGGCGAACCCTGCAGAATGACGAGGCGGCGCACCGTGTCGGCCCGGTTGCGGATCAGCCGTTCGAGCGGCAGGTTCACCGGGAATTCGACCGGGGCGGCCTGGAACCGGGCGAAACTCTCCCGGACCATCGGCAGCAGGCCCCAGCCCTGGATCGCCAGCAGGAACGCGAGGATTCCGGCGCGGCTCCCGGGCCGGGCGTACCGGAAGAACGCCGCCGCCGCAAGCAGCATGGCCAGATACATCGGCACCCAGATGAACCGGCCGGACGAACGGAAGACACTGCAGAGCTCAGGCAGCGGCGGCGGCAGCGGCACGGTGAAGAGGATCGTGTCGTTCCAGGCGACTTTGGTCGAAACGGCGAAGAGCAGGCAGAGCCCGGCGGCTGCGCAGCTTGCGGACAGGAACTCCCCGGAGACCGGCGGCCGGACCCGGTGTCCGGCGCCTGTGAGGTAAATCGCCAGAAGGACGAGCAGGAGCATTCCGGCCCCGAGAAAGGCCTGTCCCTCGTACTGGCCCATCAGAACCGGCTGCGTTTTCAGGAGGTTGTCCGGCTGGAGCGGGTTGAAGAAGGTGTTCAGGTTGCTGCCGAAGGAGCCGAAGCGCCCGTCCCCCGTGCCGAAGGTGTAAAATCCGCCGGCCGAATGGAAGGCGAGACAGACGGCGCCGAGATAGACGCCGAATGCGGCGGCGAGCGGTTTCGCCCGGCCGCCGTCACGGAGACTCTGCAGCAGCTGCCCGCAGAAGAGGGCGCTGACCATCGCGCCGAGATAGGGGTGGATCAGGAACGTGCAGCTGCCGAGCAGGCACCAGAGGAGCAGCGTTTTCCGGGAGGGCGCGCAATAGAGCCAGAGCGCGAACGCCGCGAGCAGCACCCAGTGCGCCGCGAGCGAGGTGTGGAAATACATGCGGAAAAAGAGCGCCGGGACGAAGACGAAGAAGAGCGTGCCGGCCAGCCAGAGCGCGGTTTTGTTCGTGAAGCGCCGCAGCAGCAGTGCCGCGAAACCGCCCTGCAGCAGAAAACAGCTCAGCCCGAAGAGCCCGAGATACTGGAACCGTTCCGGCAGATAAGCGCGGAACAGTTTGAACGCCAGGGCGAAAAGAGGAATCGAGTCGGTGTAGACGATCGAGGCGTTATGGGGATTGGCGAGCATATCGGTCAGTCCGGGCGGGAAATGCCAGGCCGAGTTCCGGAAGGCGACCCAGCCGAGATAGTGCTGGGTCGGGTCGCCGCCGCCGAGCAGCCAGGCGGTCCGCTCCGGGTCGAGCACCTTCCAGCCGAAGCTGACGAAGAAGGCGGCGCAGCCGATGAGCGTGCCGCAGAGAAAAGCCCGGCGGTATGAACGGCGGTTCCGCCGGCCGGGAAAGAACAGATAGGCCAGCAGCAGCGTCAGCAGCGCCGCCGGCAGCAGGAGGAACGGGCGGATTCCGGTCACTTCGGAGGCCGGAACCGGTTCGAGCCGATTGCCGGTGACCGCGCCTTTGCTGCGGGAGACCCGGAAACCGTCGCGGATGACGTCGAGCCGGTGGAAGATGATTTCGGAAGCATCACCCTCAAGCTCGAACCGCAGCGCAGCGGGGTCCGCCTGCCGTGGAAGCAGGAAGCGCAGCCGGGCGGACTCCGCTCCGCCGATGAACACCTCCCGTCCGAGCACGGCGCCGTCCGGAGCCGTGACGGTCAGAGCGAAGCTGCCGGGGGAACTGCATTCGAAGACGAGCTGCGTATTCCGGCAGAAGAAGAGGTACGCCGCGGCGAGGATGACGGCGATGGCGGCGATTTTCCCGGCGGTGCGGAGCCGGGAAGTTGTGAAGAGGGCGGTGTTCATTTCCGGCCGCCTCCCTTTGCGGCGACGGACTTCGCGGAACTTTCGCGGATCTGCAGCCGGTAGTCGATGAGTGTATCCCCGGCCGGTTCCCCCGCCAGCAGCCGCCGGAACGTTTCGCAGCTCTGCCGGACGAGCTCCTCGAAGTTCTGCTCGATGCCGGAGATGGAGGGCCGGACGAAGCCGGCCGGATTCGGCTGGGTCCACGAGAGCAGGGCGACTTCGTCCGGCACCCGGACGCCGAGGACGTTGAGCGCGTGCAGCGTTTCGAGTTCGAGTCCCTCGTTCACGGTGACGAGCGCCGTCGCGCCGCGGTCGAGCAGGGATTTCACGGCTTCGATCGTGGACGGGGTGCTCCCGGTGTTCGTGGCGTAAAGCTCCGGTTCGAGTCCGTGCGCCGCAAGCTGGCTGCGGAATGCGTTTTCACGGTTCACGCTGTTCCAGTTGGACGGATCGTAAAAGCTTGAGATTCCGCCGAAGCGGCCGATGCGGCGGTGGCCGCGTTCGAGCAGGTGTCCGACGGCGAGGCGTACGGCCTGTTCGTCGTTCGAGCCGACCGTGTAGATGCCGTCGAGGTGGCGCGGGCGCGTATTGATGCAGACCAGCGGCAGGATGTGCCGGTCCCCCCAGTAGCGTTCGAGCCCGTTCTGGGCCATGACCGAGATGGCGCCGCAGAACGAGTGCTCCTCCAGCACGTCGAGCCCGGTCGAACTCAGCACTTCGACCGGGTAGTCGAGACGGCCGAGTTCGGCCGCCAGCAGCCGCAGCACGCTGCCGAAGTAGCCGTCGAACTGGTAGCCCGGCACGATCAGCGCGACGCGGCGGCAGGCGGTGCGGTAACCGGTCCGTCTCGCGCAGGCGAGCACGGACCGGCGCGTTTCAGGCGTGATCCGGGGCGAGCCGTTCAGCGCGCGCGACACGGTGGCGATCGAATAGCCGGTCGCCTCGGCGATCTCTTTCAGGGTTGGGCGCATCGGTTTTTTCCCTGGCTCCTGTGGTTTCCTTGCTTATAGTATACCGGCATTCCGGCAAAATGCCAGCGGATTTTACATTTTTTGCATGAAATAACATTTTGTTTCATGCAATCGGACCGGAAATGCCTTGACTAATCGTTTTTCTTCAATATATTGTACGGCATGGCAGATGAAGTGTCAAAACAACCGTTGGAGATTCTGATATGGGTTCGATGATCGATTTGGGCGGGAGCTGGACGCTCGGCTGCCCGGAATGGAACGGCAGGACGATTGCGGCCGAGCTGCCGGGCGACAACTACAGCGCGCTTCTGGCGGCCGGGATGATTCCGGACCCGTATTTCGGACGGAATGAGGAGCTTGTCCAGGAGTTCCGCCGGTACGAGTGGGAGTTTACGCGCGAATTCGAAGTTCCGGAGGAGCTGCTTTCGAGGCGTTACGTCTATTTGAACTGCGAGATGTTCGACACGTTCGCAACCGTCTGGATCAACGGGAAGAAGGCCGTTTCGACGGAGAACATGTTCGCCTGCTGGCGTCCGGAGGTCAAGGCGCTGCTGAAGCCCGGCGTGAACACGATCCGCATCCGCTTCAAGTCATCCGAGCTCGAGGCGAAGAAGGCGGCTGCCGGGATGCCGTTCCCGATTCCGATGAACTCGTGCAGCAAGGTCGAGAACCTGAATCTGATCCGCAAGCCGCACTGCCACGGCGGCTGGGACTGGGGCATTACGCTGATGGCGGCCGGCGTCTATGCGCCGCTGACGCTCACCGGCGTGGACGGCGGCCGCATCGACGCGGTCTGGACCGAGCAGAAGCATGAGAAGAACCTGGTCGAGTGCACCGCCGTCGCCGAGCTGCACGCCGAAGAACCGTGCCGCACCGCCGTGACTTTCCGCTTCAACGGCGAGGAAAAGACGGTCAACGCTTCGCTGAAGGCGGGGCGCAATCTCGTCCGCGCGAAGTTCGAGGTGAAGAATCCGCGCCTCTGGTGGCCGAACGGCTCCGGCGCACAGGAGCTCTATCCGCTCACGGTCGAAACCGCCGACCGGACGGTCGAACGCATGATCGGGCTGCGTACCATCGAGGTCGTGAACCGTCCGGATGAGTACGGCGTATCGATGTTCTTCCGCGTGAACGGGGTCGATGTGTTTGCGAAGGGCGCGAACTGGATTCCGGCCGATGCGTTCCCGTCGCGCCAGACCGAAGCGCGCTACGAGGACCTGCTCGAATCCGCCCGCCTTGCAAATATGAATATGATCCGCGTCTGGGGCGGCGGCCAGTACGAGAAGGATATTTTCTACGAGATCTGCGACCGCAAGGGACTCATGGTCTGGCAGGATATGATGTTTTCATGCAGCCTGTACCCGTCGACCGAGGCGTTCATTGCGAACGTCATGAACGAGCTCGACTACCAGATTCCGCGGTTGAAGCACCATGCGTCGTTGGCGATCTGGTGCGGCGACAACGAAGTCATCGGTGCGACGAAATGGTATGACAAGGAGCGTGTTTCGACCTATCTTGTGAATTACGACCGGCTGAACCGCGAGCTCTGGCGCAGGGTCGAGGCGCTCGATCCGGAACGCATGTTCTGGCCGAGTTCCCCGTGCGGCGGCCCGAACAATTTCAACGACGGCTGGCACGACGACTCCTGCGGCGACATGCACTACTGGGAGGTCTGGCACGGCGCGAAGGATTTCAGCGCCTACTATTCGGTCAGGCCGCGTTTCTGTTCGGAGTTCGGTTACCAGTCGTTTCCGTCGTTCGAGACGGTCGCGTCGTTCTGCCCGCCGGACCAGTTCAACGTCTTTTCGCCGGTCATGGACCACCACCAGAAATGCGTCAGGGGCAACGCGCCGATCATCGGCATGTTCGGCAAATATTTCCGCATGCCGGAGAGCTTCGGGGACTTCCTCTACCTGTCGCAGGTGCAGCAGGCGCTGGCGATCAAGACCGGCGTCGAATTCTGGCGTACGCTGAAGCCGCGCTGCATGGGGACGATCTTCTGGCAGCTGAACGACAACTGGCCGGTCGCGTCGTGGGCGAGCATCGAGTACGGCGGCAAATGGAAGCAGCTTCAGTACCATGCGAAGCGCTTCTATGCGCCGGTCATCGCGACCGCCTGCCGGGACCCGCAGGACGGGCAGACCCGGATCTTCGCAGTCAGCGACCTGCGGGAACGCTGCAAAGTCACCGTCACGGCCGTGGTCAGCGATTTCGACGGGCTGCCGCAGAAGCGTTTCGAGTTCTCCGCCTCGCTGAAGCCCGGCGAGAGCCGCTGCCTCAAGGCGTTCAAGCCGGCGGAACTGGCCGGATTCAATCCGGAGGAACATTTCATGGAGCTCCGGCTTTCCGCGGAGTGTGCCGACGGAACGGCGCTTTCGTTCGAGAACACCTTCTTCTTCGATGTGTTCAAGCACTGCGCCTTCCGCCATGCCGATGTGAAAACGGCGGTGAAGGCCGGAAAGGACGGCGGGTTCGAAGTCACGCTTTCAACAGACCGCCCGGCTTTCTTCGTCACGCTCGATACGCCCGGAATACCGGGCATATTCAGCGACAATTCGCTGACGCTGCTGCCCGGGGAACCGAAGACGCTCGTGTTTTCGCCGAAAAAGGAAACCACGGCCGCCGAACTCGGCAAGGCTCTGGAAGTCAATTATCTGCGTAAAACCTACAATTGATTGGCAAGGGGAGGGGAACATGAGAAAACTGCTGCCGCGTTCGACGCCGGAGGCGGAGGGGGTCTCGTCCGCCGCGCTGCTCGCGTTTTTCCGGGCGATCGAAGAACTGGATTCCGTCCACAGTTTCATGGTCATGCGGCACGGCCGGGTGATCGCGGAGGGGTGGAAGAAACCGTATGCCCCCGAACTCCCCCATATGCTGTTTTCGCTCAGCAAGAGCTTCACCTCCTGCGCGGTCGGGTTCGCCTGCGCGGAAGGGAAGCTTTCGCTTGATGCGCGGCTGGTCGACCTGTTCCGGGATGAATTGCCGGATCGTTACGACGAAAAGTTCGAGCGTCTGCGCATCCGTCATCTGCTTTCGATGACTTCCGGGCACGATCACTGTGCGATGGACGACATGGAGTTCCGGCCGAACTGGGCCAGGGCGTTTTTCGAGACCGCGCTCGCATATGAACCGGGAACGCGCTTCTGTTACAATTCCGGCGCGAGCTACATGCTCGCCGCCTCCGTCGTGCGGGCAACCGGGAAGGGGCTCCGGGAGTACCTGCGGCCGCGGCTGTTCGACCCGCTCGGCATCGCGCCGCGCTGCTGGGAGCTGTCGCCGCAGGGGATCGAGGCCGGCGGATGGGGATTCAACCTGACCACCGAAGAGATCGCCTCGTTCGCCCAGTGTCTGCTTGAAGGCGGCCGGCGGGACGGGAAGCAGATCATCCCGGCCGATTACTTCAGGCAGGCGACGAGCGTGCAGGCCGACAACTCGATGAACGACCAGCCTGACTGGAAGACAGGCTACGGCTTTCAGTTCTGGCGCTGCCGGCACAATGCATTCCGGGGCGACGGCGCCTTCGGGCAGTATGCGATTGCGATGCCGGACCAGGAGATGGCGCTTGCGGTCACCTCCGGGCTGCGGAACATGCAGTCGATCCTCGACCGCGTCTGGGAGATTCTGCTGCCGGCGGCAGAGGAGAAGCCTGCGGCCCCCGCTCCGGCGGATGCCGCGGCTCTGGCAGAGGCGGTAACGCACTGGGAGATGCCGGTGCTCGGTTCCGCCGGGCGCGTCCTGCCGCTTCGCCGTTACGCCTTGTCGGAGAATGCATTGCAGTTTGAAACCATCGAGTTTGCATCATTCGACGATCATATCGAACTGACGCTCGACGGCGAAACGATGAAAGCCGGTTTCGGCCGCCGGATCGCCAATACGCTGTCGTGGCGGGAGCCGGTGCCGCGCCGGATGGAGGCGAGCGCCCGGTGGAATTCGGAGCGCGAGCTGGAGCTGCTGGTCTCCTGCTGCGAGACGCCGTTTCAGTGGAGCTTCCTGCTGACGGTGGAGGACTCCGGCGTCGGGCTGGTCCGCAAATCGAACCTCCTGTTCCGTACCGGGGAGTGGCCTCCTCTCGCCGGCCACCCATTGGACTGATTTTCAGTTCCGAACGTCCCGAAAGCCCCGGAAACCCGGGGCTTCGTTTTTCAAACCGCCTGCCGGTTTTTTCCATGTGAAATTATAAGAATCGTACATTTTCCTGTTGACATTTGGATACCGGGGATATATTTGTAATGAAGTTGTAAAACAGGAATTCAAATTGAAACCGTTATCGATCGCGCACGGCGTGCATTGAAAGCCGGGCGTGCTCTTCTTCATACGCCATTCTGCCGTATCGACGCAGGAAAACAATCTCCGAAAATATGAAAAAGCGTCAATATAATCCTCAGCTCGCCCTTGTTTATTATTTCCGCGCTCCCACGCGATACAATTTCAGCCCGTTTGCAATTCAGCGAAATAAATTGTATGTGGAAATCCTGGTCAGCGGGGCAGCCAGCTATGAGGGAAAAGTATATCGACGCGGTACAGTATTCTGTCACACCCAGGGAGACATGACACTTCATGACTTTCCCAAGAACCAGCCTTATCGGGTTCTGCTGCTGCTGTTTGAGAATTATAACCGTAGAAAGTGGAATCTTCCCCATATCGGGCAGTGGCGTCACCTTGCTTCGCTGGATTCGTTTGTTCATGACGCATTGGAGGATTTTTATCTCAAGACGGACTCGGATTTGCTGTCCGAGTATCTTTTTACTTCATTGCGTCAGAACCTGCTGACTGTTCCGGATATGACGACGGATCGCAGAGCGGAATTGTCCAGGGAAATCTTTGTTGTAAGAGATAAGCTGGAACATCTGGATGAAGATATCAATTGGGAGGAGTTCTCATTGATTCGTGCTGGATACAGTCCCATTTATTTGAGAGCACTCTTCAAGGCACAGTTCAACATTTCTCCTTATCAATATCGGCTCCGTTACCGGATACAGACTGCGTGCAGACTGCTGGCTGAAAGTACGCTGACCATTCGTGAAATTTCAGGTGAAACCCGTTTCAGGAATCTGGAAACATTTTACCGCGCTTTTAAAAAGCAGACCGGCATGACTCCTGCGCAATATCGTCAGAAAAATTCCTTGCATTCATGAATCCTCCCGTCCGGACCGGGCTGGCCGGTTCCGGATGGTGTATTGATTTTTCTTAATATTCTTAAAAGTATTTATTCATTTTTGTCAATTGATAAAAGACAATTTTGCAGTATAATTAAACATTGTTTTCCATTTAACGGTTCATGGCATGTGAAGCTGAGCAGTGAATAAAATCATGACCGGGAAATGATAAAATCGCAATAACGCCGTGTGCAAGTTTTATTGGTAAAAAACGAAAAAGAGCATGCTTGGGCTATTAATAGCCGAAATATCGATTAAGTTAGGTTAGCTACAACCAACTTAGAAAGGTATTCAAGCATGCTCAC
>NZ_VUNS01000034.1 GCF_009695545.1 Victivallis lenta
GTTCAGATCCCTGCTGGGACAGGGATCATATCGCCCCATTTACGGAACTACAGCGACAGGTCGTCATCGAACTTGAGATGATGGAACGGATGCCTGACCAGATCGATCAGCTTCCGGAACTGCTCGCCGTTGCGTATCCGTGACTTCAACTTCGGAAGGAGGTTGAGCCTGCGCCAGTCTTCATCGCTGAACTGGTCAAGGCACGGGCAGTCCGTCAACAATTCAGCGGAACTGTAAAGGATGCTCCACCACATTGGCTTCGTGAACTGTTCCTGACAGGGGCAGTTATACCAAATGCCCGGATTATGCTTGACGACCCAGAACCAGTCTCCCAAAGTGAAATCATGCATATCGATATCTGTGCTGAAATAACTGTCACTTGCCAGTAATCCGCTCCTTACAGCCGGATGATCCGGTATTTCGCAGTAATGGAGCAAAGTCGGTTGGTGTTGTAACAGTCGTTGCCACTGATGCGGGGTGAAATCTTTCCAGCACGTACACCGCCATGCAAGCGACTGCTGCTTCTCAAGAACGATGAGCCACTCGTCCGGGGTAAACTCGGAGAATGGACAGAGTTCCTGAAGCTCCGGGTGTCGGGAGACGATGCGTGCCCACTGCTTCGGAGAAAGCGGAGCGGAAACAGATGGCTCTTCGGGAGTAAAAGCTGCGCAGTTCCATTCCAGATCGAGGAAGACATTCAGTTCTTGTTCGGTCATTGCGATTTCCTTTCATTGGTTATTTGGGGATGCGGGACGAGAATACTTCCCGCTGGTGCTTGGGTGAGGAATCTTTCTGGTTGACTTTGGCAAGGTAGCTGCAACGTCGGAAACACTGATCGTATTGGCTGTTGTAGTTCGGGTCATCCTTGCGGAGCATGACGCCGTTCTCCTGCGGTTGACCTTGCCGGTTCCTCATACAATCGTCAATCAGTCCGTAGCTGGTTGCCCGTCCTGCGTCATCATGCTTCGGTGACAGGTTCAGCGTCTTCTCCCACAACCGTTCTGCCGTCTGGATGTGATCGTGGATGCTTTGGGTCTTATGTCCGTTCATCATCAATGCAACGTGATAATGCTGGTGTTTCTCTCGGGAACACTCCCGGACTGCGATATACGCCGGGTCGTAACCTGCTCTCTTACGGTTTTTGATGAAGGTCTCTTGAAACTGGCTGAAGAGTTCGTTGTCATTCGGATGCCCGTAGCCTTTGGGGAATCGGACATCATACCGCATGAAGTAGACTTTGCTGTGACGGCTGCTCATATCGGTCATGATCTGATCAATCTTTTGCAATATCGCTTCTTTACAGCCAAGCTGTTTCTCTTTGTCGGTCATGATAGGATGTCCCTGATATTGCTCCTCGTAGGTGATTCTTTCATTTCTCATGCTGCTGTCTCTCTTGCTTACTGTTTATTCTGTTTCTCTTTGTGTAGGGATGAGCCCCCTGTGATGTCTAAAGCCCTCACAGGGGGCTCATATAGGTACTACCAATTAACCTGCCTTTGATAGCGTGAAACATGCCTGCTGACGCAGGAGCTTTCGATCCGCGATCTCCTGCGTAGCGTAGATGGCGCTTTGACCGGATTATTCCCCCGCATAAGATGACGGAGATAAATAAATGATATGTGCAAGCATAATTTCACGCAGAACAGCGGAATCTCAGAGCGCGGGAGGGGGCAAACTCACAACGAAACAGAATCATCTCATTCAACGGCTTCGCTGATTTTCATCCTGTTTATGCAGGGAGTTGGATATTTGAGAAGTAAGTTTTTACCGGGTTGTGCTGGTCTGGGTTCAAGGATGGTTTATGCAAAATCCAAGTTGAACTTTGAATTTGCATCGTTGGCAGGGGAGGGGGGATGTTCTTTCAAAGGAGAGAACAGAGAGAAACAGTGGAATTGTTTGGGATTTTCTTTCAGACATTCTGCGGCTGGTGCAGCCCTGCTTTGAAAAAGAGCACGTTACAAATGGAATAAGAACCAAAATGATGTTCTAAAAATGTTCTAATTCGTGTTCTAAAAGCAATAAAAATCAGCTTGATTCAGGATGAGGCAGAGAAGTTGGTTTTGTGTTGCTTCTTGCTTGAAATTAGGGAGTTAAAATGGTAGCCCGGGCGGGAATCGAACCCACGGCCAACTGCTTAGAAGGCAGCTGCTCTATCCTCTGAGCTACCGGGCCATTATGACTGTATATAAAATACCTGCAACTTCATTTTTTTCAAGCGGAAAGCAATGGATATCTGCCGATTTTATCCGGTCGGCGTTTTTCAACGTACTGCCGTGGTGTTGGACGGCGATCCGCTTCTGACATTCGGAACTCCGGCCGGCCGAAATGCCATGGACGGTCAGGGCCTTCGGCAAGTGGGCGGAGGAGGACCCTTTTTACGGGGATTCCGTTCCCGGTTCGGGCTGTACGGTTTTCTCTCCGCCGCTTCCTGTTCGGGGTCCGGAGGCGTCTCCTTTTTGCTCTTCGCTGATTCCGCAGTACGCCCTTCTCACCGCAAGCGTCATGAGAAGCTGGACGATCAATGCCGTCAGGCCGAGCGATTCGGCGACCGGCAGGAAAACACCGTCTGGCTGCGGAAGAGATTCCCGAACAGCGTCATTGCGAGAAAGAACCCGGCTTCTGAATCTCCGCCTTGAGCTGGCCGAACAGACGGGATTTTTTTCCGGCTTGTCGTCAAAGCTTCCGTTTCAGCACGTCGAACAGCGGGGTCAGTTCGCCGGCGGTATGAGTTGTTCGCTCGGCTCCCGCTGCCGGGGCAGGGGAGGCCTGGAGCGGCTCCAGCAGCTGCACGTCATACTCCCGCGCCAGACGGCGCAGGGAGTCGAGCAGTCCGCCCATCGCATCCTCCTCGCCGGAAGCCGCCGGACCCGGCGACAGATAGACGGCGTGAAGCTTGCGGTTCGCCCGGAGTTTTTCGAGCAGGACCGCGATGTAACGGTCGCGCATCCACGGCTCGAGCGTCCCCATATGGCGGAGGCACGGCAGGATGAGCACGGCCCGGTCCGCATCGCTGGCGGCGATCCGGTCCAGCAGCCGGAACAGGCTCGACTCCAGCGGATTCTCGGAGTCGTCGTAGGGGACGAATTCGACGGTCTGCTTTTGGGCCTTGAACGCTTCGGAGGCCGTCTCCGCGACGCCGTCGGCCGCTTCGCCGATCACCAGCAGGCGGCGGTACGGAATCAGCTCTTCCCCGATTTTCCGGGGCAGCTCCCAATTCCGGATGTCGCTGAGTTTCGGGCGGCGCAGCACCAGAACTGCGCCGTCTTCTCCCGCGAGCTCTTCAAAATTGCGGCCGGAAGCCACCTGCACGATCGTCAGGCGTCTGCGGTCGAAGGTGAAGCCGGTGATGGCGAGCTCCGCATCAAGCACCCTCTCCTTCGGCGCGCCCTCCTTCGGCGGAGACGGCGGGAGCTCGATCGCATCCTTGCGGTAGATGTCCGCAGCCGCGCGGTTGAACCGTTCATCCGGCTTGCCTGCGAGACGGATGGTCCGTTTTTCCGCATCGGCGCCGTCCAGCCGGACGGCGAGCTCCGCCTCGACCTCGAACGGCAGCCGAGAGACGGTTTCTGCCATGACGGAAAGCGTTTCGTCTTCGTAGACGACCGCCGGAGCCCAGAGTCTCAGCGACAGGTCCGGGCGGAGTTCAACCAGGTCGGCCCGGTAATCCGGACGGAGGACCGGCAGTTCCGTCTCCGGGCGCTCCTTCAGCCGGAAAGAGAGCTGCTTCTCCGGCTCATCCGGCAGGACGACCGTCGGCGGCAGCTCCGATATGGGGCGGCAGGCGCCTTCTCCGAGGCGCCACTCCAGCTGCTCCGGCGGCGTCTGGAACTGGAAGCTCTCGATCGGAGTGCTCTCCCGCTTGCCGGTATACAGCAGATAGTGGCTGCGGCGCGCGAGGAGCGGGTAGTTCCGTTTTTCACGGTCCGCCAGCTCTTTCGGAATCCCGGCGCGGGCGGGAGTGAAATGTTCGGCCGCCAGCAGCTCGAATTCCCCCGTCCCCGCCGGCCGCATGCGGGCGGTCAGTTGGCCGTAGCCGCTGTTGAGCCGGTAGAAGAGGTCGAATGGAACACTGCCCTTTTTGAGGCTGATCCGGGCAACCTCCCGGGTCGGCGGCTGCGAGCCGTTGGCGTCGGTTCTCCGGATCAGGATCTGTCCGTTGAGGCGCATGACCGCAAGCGAGTTCGACATCAGCTCGAATTCGTACTCCCCGTCGGCCGGCACTTCGAGGAAGCCGGAAAAGCGGGCGGAGTAGTGCTCCTGCGTCTCCGGCGGCCGGACCAGCAGCTGCACTTCGGTTGCGATGAAGGTGCGCGGATTCCGCCAGCCGGCCATGCCGAGCAGGTTGTTTTCGGCGCCGAACACCATATCCTTGCGGGCCTGCGCGTAGAGGTTTGCGATCCGGGTCTGCTCCCGCTTGATGTAGGCGAAGTGATTCTTCATATGCTGCTGCCAGGAGTAATTGAAGTACTGCATCCGCTGAATGCGCGGCCGGCCGGTGAGCTCGGCGAACGCGCTGATCCGCTGATTGCGATTCTTTGTCACGAGCCGCTTCCACTGGTTTTTGCGGTTTTTCCAGTATTGCGGGAATTTCGGAACCCAGGGAACCGTCTCCACTCCCTGATACCGCTGGCGCAGGATCATGTAAGTCCGGTTCGGAAAATTCCGGACGTGCCACTGATTCTGGCGCTCGATTTCACGGTTCCGCCAGTCGAGGAACTCCTCCGGTGTGCAAGGCCGGTTCCCGCCCCAGTAGAAAGCCAGCAGCAGCCGCTGGGCGGGGGGGCGCACTCCGGATTCCGGCTTCCAGGTGTCGGCCGGCTGCTTCTCCTTGAAGCCGAAATAGATGTCGAACGCCTTCGCCTTGGGCGCTGGCGCGATGGAGAGCGAATAATTGTCGTGGAACTGGAACGGAACCGGATTGCCGGCGTCGTCGAACACCCGCACGCCGTTCTCCGGCAGCACCGGCAGCACCTGGCGGCGCATGTCCACGCTGGTCGCTTCTGCCGGGAGTTCCGGTTGTACGCTCAGCCGGTACTCCGCCTCGGGAACCAGCCACTTCTTTTCCGGCGCCGGGGCAGGGGAGGCTTCGCCGGAGCCGGCGCTTCCGGCGGCCGATGCCGCCAGAAGGGTGCAGCAAGCGGCGGCGACGAGGATGAATTTGTTGCGCATTATTTCTTCTCCCGCTCGAGTTTGAATGCCAGGTCGATCCGGAACGGCGGCGCGGTCAGCACGACCGGTTTGCCCGCTTCGACCTTGACCGTCCCGGAGGCGACCTCGCGGCACGGCAGAGTCGAAAACCAGCGGAGACGGTATTCGCCCGGCGCGGGCAGCGCGCTCTCGAGCCTGATCGAAACCTCCTTCACTTCCGGGAAGGCGGCCGGGTCGGCCGGATAGCGCTGTGTCGCTGCCCGGTTGTAGAGCCAGCCGTAAAATGCGTCCGGCGCGGCAAGCGCCAGCGCCTGGTAGGTCTGGCCCTTCGGCGGAGCCGGAACGGTGACCGCCGGGGAGAGCAGGTAGTCGAGCTTTTCGCTCCGCAGGTCGATGCCCTTCAGGTAATCCGCGAACGCGCGGTAGTGGTCGTAGTGGTCGTTGAGATGGACGAAATCGTGCCACCAGAGGAACGGGGTTCCGGAGAGCCGGGAGAAAAGCGACCCCCACAACCCGGAGTGGATGTCGCCGAGGATCTGCTCCGGCGCGCTTCCGTTCGGATTGCCGCCGAACTCCGTGATGAGCTGCGGCTTGCCGTGATTCTTCATATGGTTGCCGTAGTCGCGCAGATGGTCCGCGAAATGCATGTCCGGATTCCGGTAGGCGTCGCCGGCGATATGGGTGATGGCGGGCTGCTGGAACAGCTTGATCAGGCCGAGCAGATTATGGAATTCGCTGCAGATGTGCGTACTGACCGGCCAGCCGATCTGGGAGTAGCCGCGCAGCTCCTCCGCCGCCGCCTGGTGCCACTTGAGCGCACTGCCGTCCGCGTAACGCTCGCGCATCTGGGAAGTGAGGTCGACTTCGCTCCAGAGCTCGACCGCCATGATGTTCGGCGTACCGCCCCAGCGCGCCGCGATGTAGCGGGCGCGCTTCGAGTTGTTTTTCATGGCCGCTTCGGAACGGAAAAACTCCGCCGGGTCCGAGAGGAAGCCGCCGTTTGCAGCGGCGTACTCCGCCCTGGCGTTGATCGGGTTTTCGCGCCACTCCGGGTCGGAGCTGTCGGAGAGACGCCCGTGGTTGTCGATGATGAGATTGATGAAAATGCCGTTTTCGCGGGCTGTGTCGATCACGTGGTCGAGCCGCCAGGCGGCATCGGTGTTGTAACGGCCGACGCCGTAGTAGCCGCTGCGCCCGGCGTCGTGTTCGAGCGCCATGGTCCAGCCGGCCATCCAGACCTCGACGGCGTTGATTCCGGCCTTGCCGCACGCCGTGAGATAGTCGTCGTAGTCATAGGTGCCGCGGTCCGGCAGGTGGCCGAAATTGAAGCCGATTTCGCTGCGGCGGTCCGTATTGGTGTGGATGTTCAATCCGATCGGGAAGAAGAATTCGCCGCTGGTCAGCTCGAAAAATCCGTTGTTTTTCGCCGAGACCCGCACTGCCCCGGGGAGGTTCGAGGCCGCAGCCGAGAAGCTCCGCCACTCCGAAACCGTCTCCTCCTTCGCCATGCGGTCGTTGACGACGAGCCGCAGCTGATAGTCGCCGGGAACGAGCGGCGTGAACCGGATCTCCCAGAAGCCGGAGCCCTCCGGACGGATGATTTCGCGCGTGAAATGGCGCGTCCGCGTGTAATCGCGGGAGTAAAAGCCCGGGTAGCGTTTGACGTTTCCGTCCGGTGTTTTCAGCTCGAAATCGACCGTCACCTCATCGGGATCGTACGGATTGAAGAATTCGCGGTCGAGCCGGAACCGGCTGTCGACCCGGCGGTTCACCTCTCCGAGCGGCGGCAGCTTCCAGTCGCGGATCGAGAGCGGCTGTTTTTCGCGCTCTCCCGCAAAGCGGAGATTCCGGCATTCGAGCGTGAAAGTCCTCGTCTCGCTGCCGTAGACGGAGATTCCGGCCGAAAAGATCTGCGTGGCGGCTTCGGCGTCGAAGACCGCGCCGTGACCGACGCCGCGCCAGTTGCGGCCGGAGCGGTCGAGCCGGACGCCGATTTTTTTCCATTCGCCGGGTGTGAAACTGAACTCTTCGATGCTCTGGAACCAGAGCCCGTCCTTATTCTTGAAGAACACCACGCCCTTGACCGGTTCCGGCGTGTCGGCCTCCACTTTGATCTCCATTTCGAGCGACTGCGCGTCAAACGCGGCCCGCTGCGGCCGGAAAGTCAGCCGGTCCGGCTCGCGATAGAGCTGGGCTCCTCCCGGAAAGCCGACCTCCATTTTCGGTTCGCCGGGTTTCAGCAGCTTCGCGCCGTCGGCGCGCCAGATGCCGTCGGCGGCGGAGAGAATCAGGGTGAACGCAAAGGCGGCAAGGACCGGGAGAAAAAGCTTCATGACGGATCGATCTCCTTGAGCGGAAGGTTGCCGGGACTCCGGGACGCATCCCGGTCGATGGTTTTGAGACTGCGAATGACCCTTTCGAGAGCGGGCGTATTGCCGGTGGGAGGATTCACGAGGCCGGATTCGCCGAGTCTGCCGAGAGCGTCGCAGATCGTGTAATGTTCGGACGGATGCCCCGGCAGGTAGCGGTTGTCGTCGAGCCCTTCGAGCTTGTAGATGACGCCGGCTTCGACAAGCTCGTCGAGCATCGAAAGCGTCAGCACCTGCGGCAGCGGCAGCGTTCCGAGCAGCTCCTCTTCTTCAACCGCTCCCCCGTCCCGGTCGAAGGTCCGGAAGATTTTCCCGAGAATCAGCAGCTGGTATTCGCGGCGCAGTTTCAGGCTCAGCTTTTCCTTGCCGAGCCGGTCGAAGAGCCCGCTGCCGATGTGCTGGTGGATGAACGACACCTCCGCCCCGAACAGCGCGATCTGCCATGAGAGTTTGAGCCAGACGAGGAACAGCGGCAGAATGGCGAAACTGCCGTAGATTTTGTTGTAACGGTAGATGCTGGTCTGCAGGATGATGAAACCGTCCTGGAAGAGCTGGAACAGCAGCCCGCCGATGATTCCGCCGAGAATCGCCGAACGGAACTTGACCTTCGTATTCGGCGCGATGAAGTAGATCAGCGAAAAGGTCACGCAGATCAGCAGCGGCGGGAAGATTTCGGACATCAGGCTGAAGAGCGCCGTGCCCGCCGTGCCGAGGCGTCCGCCGTCGTCCAGAAGCTTCCGGAGCACCGGCCCGGCGCTGGACAGCACGATGATCAGGAACGGCGTGATGAGGATCAGCGACAGATAGTCGCTGAACCGGCGGAAGAGATTCCCCCGCGGCGGCAGGTTCCAGATCGCGTTGAACGATTTTTCGACATTGTTGACCAGCCACATGACCGTCCACAGGAGGACGATGACGCCGGCGCCGGCGATGATTCCGCCCTGGGTCTGGCGCAGCGTCGTATCGGCGAACTGGTAGATCCACTCCAGGATTTCACGCTGGTTCGCGAGCTTGTCCACAAGGATCTCCTGCAGCTTTTTCTGCAGTTCGAACCCCTTGGCGATGCCGAAGGCGAGCGCCAGCATCGGCACGACCGCGAAGAGCGTGTAATAGGTGAGGGCAACGGCGCGCAGGCTGTTCCGGTCCACCGTGTAGCGCAGTCCCGAAATCCAGAGCAGCCGCGTGAGCTTGCCGACCGGACCGAGTTCCCGATACGAACAGTCGGAGCCGGTCACATAATGGACGAACAGTTGTTTCAGCCTGCCGCTCTGCATTCTATTTCCCCTGCTTGTTCCCCCACGAATCCTTCAGCGTGACCGTGCGGTTGAAGACCGAGCGCCCCGGCTTCGAATCCGGGTCGACGCAGTAGTAGCCGCTGCGTTCGAACTGAACGCTGCTGCCGGCCGGGAGGCCGGCCGGGGCGGGCTCGATCAGCGCTTCGACGATTTTGACCGAGCCGGGATTCAGCTGGGTCAGGAAGTCGGCGCCGTCGGCGCCGGGCTGCTCGACCGTGAAAAGCCGGTCGTAGAGCCGCACTTCCGCCGGGATCGCGGTTTCGGCGGAAACCCAGTGGATGGTTCCCTTGACCTTGCGCCCGTCAGGAGCTGAGCCGCCGCGCGTTTCGGGGTCGAAGGTGCATTTGAGCTCGACGACGTTGCCGTCCGCATCGGTGACCGCCTCTTCGCATTTGATGAAGTAGCCGTAGCGGAGCCGGACCTCGCGGCCCGGCGCAAGCCGGAAGTAACCCTTGACCGGTTCAAGCATGAAGTCGCTTTTTTCGATATAGAGCTCGCGGGTGAAGGCGAGCTTGCGGCTGCCGGCGGACGGGTCCTCCGGGTTGTTGACCGCGTCGAGCTCCGGCACTCCTTCGGCCGGATAGTTCGTGATCGTGACTTTCAGCGGGTCGAGCACGGCGAGATAGCGGGGAGCAGTGGCGTTGAGCTCCTCGCGCACGCAGTGTTCGAGCAGCGCGATATCGGTCAGCGCTTCGAACTTGGTCACGCCGACGGTCCTGCAGAGTTTCCGGATCGCCGCCGCCGGGATGCCGCGGCGGCGCATCCCGCAGATGGTCGGCATGCGCGGGTCGTCCCAGCCCGAGACGTGATGTTCCTTCACGAGCTGCAGCAGCTTGCGCTTGCTCATGACCGTGTAGGTCAGATTCAGCCGGGAGAACTCGGTCTGCACCGGCGGATTCTTGAAGTCGAGCGCCTGAAGCACCCAGTCGTAGAGCGGGCGGTGAATCTCGAACTCAAGCGTGCAGAACGAATGGGTGACCCCCTCGAACGCGTCCTCGAGCGGATGTGCGAAATCGTACATCGGGTAGATGCACCACTTGTCGCCGTGGCGGAAGTGGTGGACGCGGCGGATCCGGTAGATGACCGGGTCGCGCATGTGGATGTTCGGGGAGGCCATGTCGATGCGGGCGCGCAGGACCATCGCTCCGTCTTCGAATTCACCGGCTTTCATGCGTTCGAAAAGCGCGAGGTTCTCCTCGACGCTGCGGCTGCGGCCCGGGGACTCCCGGCCCGGCGCGCTCAGGTTGCCGCGGTATTCGTCCCATTCGTCGGGGGAGAGGTCGCAGACGTAGGCGAGGCCTTTCCGGATCAGCGTCACCGCGCACTCGTACATGCGCTCGAAATAATCGCTCGCATAATAGAGGTGTTCGCCGAAGTCGAAGCCGAGCCACTTCACGTCGTTGATGATTGACTCGACGTATTCGGTGTCCTCCTTGGTCGGATTCGTGTCGTCGAACCGGAGATGGCAGCGGCCGTTGTTTTCGGCGGCGACGCCGAAGTCGAGGCAGATCGCCTTGGCATGGCCGATATGCAGATAGCCGTTCGGCTCGGGAGGAAAGCGGGTGATGACTTTCCCGCCGTTCTTATTGCTGCGCAGATCCTCCGCCACGATTTCGCGGATGAAATCCAGCGGGGCGTTGTTTTCGGAATTTTCCGCCATTTTTACTTGTCTACTCCAGAAAAATATTGTTGAATGCAAATCATATAACCATATCGACATGAAAACGTTCCGTCGAACTTCATTGTCGGGGCGCCGTGTAAAATCCGGGATTCATCCGTTCTGCTCCGTCTTAGCCAAAAGAGATAACTTCGAAATTAACATACCACGTCCGTGGTTTTTTGCCAGTCTCCGGCTGTGATTTTTTGGCGGATTTATCTTGAATATCGCCGGGGAAAGATGTATTTTACCGGAATGCAGGAAAATAATGCGGTTCCGGCAGGTTGGCCGGAACCGACAGGAGGATTTTCGATATGGCGAATTTCAGGCGCGTGACGGTCGGCCGTCTTCCGTTCTGGCGGCGGCAGGCGATCGGCAGCTGGGTCGATGCCGGCGTCTGGCCGGCGAAGTGGATCGCGCTGCCCGGGGAGCCGGAAGCGGCGCGGACGGTCGCCTACCGGAACTGTTTCACTCTCGCCGCCCCGGAAAAATTCATGCTCGGCGTCTGCGCCGATGCCGTCTACCGGCTCTGGCTCGACGGCGAAGAGCTCGCGACCGGTCCCGAACTCGGCGATGTCGAACACACCTATGTCGATACGTATGAACTGGCACTCGAAGCCGGCCCTCATGCGCTGGTCGCCGCCGTTTCGAGCTTCGGCGGCCGCGGGCCCTATGCGAAAATCGAATTCCGCCACGGCTTTCTGGCCGCCGTCGACGGCGCCTGCGCCGCGCAGCTCGAGACGAATGCGCGGAACTGGCAGGCCCGCCCGGTCCCCGGGCACCGTTTCGCGCAGATTCCGGGCTGGCCCGGCAGCGTCGGGCAGGAGCTCATATTCGATGCCGCCGGTTACCCGGACGGGGTCGAGCGGGGGGAGGGGGACGGCTGGCTTCCGGTCACCGAACTCTGGCCCGGCGGCGATGCGGAGCTGCGCAACGAATTTGCGCCGCAGCCGCTGCTTTATCCGGCCGCGCTGCCGGATATGCTGGCGACTCCGGTTCGCGGGTGGACCATCCGTTACGCCGGTCCGGACCGCGGCCGTCAGTTCCGCATTGCCGACCATTGCAGTGAGGCGGCCGCCCGTGCCGAAGCGGAGCTGAAGGCGGGAGGACTCCGCGTTCCGCCGCATACGAAGACGAAATTCCTGATCGAGCTGGACGATTATTACTGCGTACGCCCTGAACTGGTCGTGTCGCGGGGGCGCGGGGCGCGGATTTCACTCGGCTGGGCCGAAACGCTGATGACCGAGGAGAAGGAAGTCCGCGCGAAAGGCTGGCGCACCGAATGGCGGGACCGTTATTTCTTCGGCATTTACGACCGCTTCCTGCCGGACGGCCGCGACGGAATGCGGTTTTACACCGCATGGTACCGGGCCGGACGGTTTGTCTCGCTCGAGATTGAGACGGCGGAGGAGGTGCTTCGCATCGACCGTCTGGCGCTGAACGAGTTCCGCTACCCGGTGAGCTTTGAGAGTTCGCTCGAATTCGACCGGCCCGAGCTCGGCCGCCTTGCCGCAATGGCGCGCCGGACGCTTGAGATGTGTTCGCACGACACTTTCATGGACTGTCCGTATTACGAACAGTTGATGTATCTCGGGGATACGCGGATTCAGGCGCTGCTGACGCTGGTTGTCTCGCGCGACGCCCGGCTGGTCGAAAAGGCGCTGCGGATGTTTGCGGCGAGCCAGCTCGAATCCGGGCTCATGCAGTCGCGCTATCCGTCGCGCATCCGGCAGATCATTCCGACTTTTTCGCCGTTTTTCATTGCGATGCTCGGGGATTACGCCCGCTGGCACGGCGGCCCGCTGGTCGCGGAGCTGCTTCCGGCCGCGCGGCGGGTGACCGATGCGTACGAGCGCTGGATCGGCGTCGACGGGCTGGTGCGGATTCCGCGCAGCTGGAACTTCGTCGACTGGACCGGCTGGCCGATGGGCGTGCCGCCCGAAGCCGACGGCGGCGCGTCCGGAATCGTCAATGCGATCCATCTGTACGGCGTGTCGTCGCTGGCGGAACTCTATGAACTGACCGGAGATGCAGTGATGGCGGACTATTTCCGGACCCGCGCCCGCCGGCTTTCTGATGCGGTCGTGAAGGCGTTCTGGCGCCCGGAACGGGGGCTCTTCGCCGATACGGCGGAGGGGAATGAATATTCGGAGCACATGCAGGCGATGATGCTGCTCGCCGGAACGCTGCCGCCGGAGATCGAAGAGGCGTGCGGCCGCGCGCTCTGCGAAGCGGAAGATCTGGTGCGGGCCACGGTCTATTTTACCTTTTATCTGTTCGAGGCGTACCGGAAGCTGAACCGGCCGGATCTGTTCGACCGCCGCCTCGATGTGTTCCGGGAGATGGAGCGTCTCGGGCTGGCGACGCTGCTTGAGGAACCGGAACCGAGCCGTTCCGACTGCCATGCCTGGAGCGCGCATATTCTCTATCACTTTTACGCTTCGATGCTCGGTGTCCGGCCGGTCGGATTCGGATTCCGCGCGGTCGAAGTCCGGCCGCAGCTTCCGCCGGGACGGACGCTGAAGGGCCGGGTCGTTCACCCCGCCGGCGGAACCGTCGAAGTCGAAGCGGGACCGGGCGGCGCGACTGTCGTGCTGCCGCAGCATCTGTCGGGAACTTATTATGCGCCGGACGGGCGGGCGGTCGCCCTGAACCCGGGGCGCAATGAAATCAAAGGATGAAGAAAATGGAAACCATCAAACTCTGGAACCATCCGGAAAGCGCGAACACCGGGAATCCGGCCGACGACTTCGAGCCGTATTTCGAAACCTATCTGCTGGACAAATCGCAGCCGCTGCGCGGGGCGGTCGTCGTCTGTCCCGGCGGCGGCTACTCCTGCCGCGCTCCGCACGAAGCTGCGCCGATCGCGCTCAAGTTCAACGAGCTCGGGTTCCACGCTTTCGTCGTGCACTACCGGGTCGCGCCATACCGCTTTCCGGCGCCGCAGCGCGATATTTTCCGGGCGATCAAGCTGATCCGCAGCCGGGCGGCGGAGTGGGGCGTCGACGCCTCGCAGATTGCCGTGCTCGGCTTTTCGGCCGGCGGCCACCTGACGGCCTGTGCCGGAACGCTCTTCAACGAGATCGACGCGAATGCCGGCGATGAAGCCGACGCATATCCGCAGCGGCCCGATGCGATCATTCCGTGCTACCCTGTGATTTCATTCAGCAAGTGGGGGCATTCCGGCAGCGGCATCAACCTGCTCGGCGAGCGCCTGGGGGATCTCGGGGAGCGGTATTCGCTGGAAACGCGCGTGACGCCGGAGACGCCGCCGGCGTTCCTCTGGCACACCGCGACGGACGGCTCGGTTCCGATCCGCAACTCCATGGAGTTCGCCACGGCCTGCTGGAACAACGGCGTGAAGGCGGAGCTGCACGTGTTTCCGGAGGGGCCGCACGGCATCGGGCTCGCGGCGGATTATCCCGATGCGAAGCGCTGGCCGGAGCTGGCCGCGACGTTCCTGAAGACGACCTGCGGCTTCACGGCCCGGTAATTTCCGGCGCGGAACCCGACGGTAGAAGAGGAGGTCTGTATGTTTTTTGATCCTGTTTACCTGTTGTTCGTCATGCCCGGCATTCTGCTCGGGCTCTGGGCGACCTTCAAGACCCGGACCACGTTCGACCGATATTCGCATGTCGAGAGTGCGAAACGGATCACCGGAGCGGAGGCCGCGTCCCGGCTGCTGTCCGGCGCCGGAATCCATGATGTGCGCATTGAGGAGACGGACGGCTTTCTTTCCGATCATTACGATCCGGCCGCGAAGGTTCTGCGGCTGTCGCCGGGCGTCTACCGTTCGGATTCGATCGCCGCGATCGGCGTGGCCTGCCACGAGGCCGGCCACGCGATCCAGCATGCGACGAGTTACGGGGCGCTGGGATTGCGCAGCGCGCTGGTTCCGGCCGTCAACCTGGCGAGTCCGGGAGCGTATATCTTTTTCTTTGCGGGGTTCCTGCTGCACATGCAGCCGCTGATCTGGATCGGCATTGTCTGCTTCGGGCTGGCGGTGCTCTTTTCTCTGGTCACGCTGCCGGTCGAATACGATGCGAGCGAGCGCGCGAAGAAGCTGATGGTTTCGTCCGGCATCGTCTCCGGCGACGAGGCGAAAGGCGCATCCGAAGTGCTTTCGGCCGCGTTCCTGACCTACGTCGCCGCTGCCGTGACTGCGCTGCTGACGCTGCTTTATTACCTCTACCGCTCGGGGCTTTTGAGCCGGCGGGATTGAAAAACACGTTCCGGCGTGGTATATTGAAACCGTAAATCAACGCAACGAGCAAGAGAAGAGGTTCCGAGTGGCTCAGCAAATCACTTATTCGGCAAAGTTCAAGCGCGATTATGTCGCGGCGTCGGCGGTTGTGATCTTCATCGCGATCGTTCTAGCTGAAATCGCGCTCGCCATCAGCATACCAGCCTACCTGAAGCGGGAAAACGCCATGGCGCTTGAGGTCCGCAGGCTGCAGCTGCTCGATTCGTTCGACGGCGCGCGCGGCATGTCGGAGAAGCTGAAACCCAAAGGCGGCGAGACGGCGGAGCTGGAAGCCCGGCTGGTCGCCTGGGGACTCAACTCGCTTGCTCCCTATCTGCGGGAACACTCCGGCGCTCTGACTTCCGACGAGATCGCCGGTCTGCAGGCTTCGGTGACGGAGTTCACCCGGATCATGACCCGCCTGCGCGACCAGGGCGGATTCTGCCGCGAGCAGACGCTCGACACCGCGATCTATCTGGAGCCGCTTCTGCCGGAGGAGGCCCGATGAAAACTCCGTCGCTGGCCGAAATCATCCGGTCCTTTCCGGAGCGCCGGATCGCGGTGCTCGGCGACCTCATGCTCGATGTCTATCTCTGGGGCAGGGTCAGCCGGATTTCGCCGGAGGCGCCGGTGCCGGTGGTGAATGTCGTGAACCGCACCTGCTGTCTCGGCGGGGCGGGCAATGTCATGCGCAATGTTTCGACGCTCGGCGCCCGCGCGTTCGCTTTCGGCGTCGTCGGCCGGGATCAGACCGGGGATGAACTCTCCGGCGAACTCGGCAGGCACCGTATCGGCACGGAGGGCGTCCTGCGCGACGATTCGCGGCGGACGACCGAAAAGCGGCGGGTCATCGCCGGCGCGCAGCAGCTGCTGCGCGAGGATTATGAGGATGTTCATGCCGCGTCGGACGAAATCCGCCGGGGCATGGTCGACCGGATTGCCGGGCTGATTCGCGGCGGCGGCGTCGATGCGGTCATTTTCGAAGATTACAAGAAGGGACTCCTGACCGGCTGGATGCTCGAGGAGCTCGTCGCCGAGGCCCGGAAAGCCGGAGTGGTGACCGCGCTCGATCCGAAGCCCGGCAGCGTCGCTCCCGTGAAGGGGATTTCGATCATGAAACCGAACCGGTCGGAGGCGTTCGCGCTGGCCGGCATGGCCGATACTTCCGAGGCGGTTCATCCGCTTGAAGACCGGAATCTGGCCGAGGTCGCACGGCGTCTCCTTGAAACGTGGGAACCGGAACATCTGCTGATTTCGCTCGCTTCGCAGGGGATGGCCCTCTTCGGCCGCGACGGCGGGGTCGACGTGATTCCGACCCGGGCGCGGGAGGTGTTCGACGTTTCCGGCGCGGGGGACACGGTGACTGCGACCTTCACGCTTTCGCTGGTTTCCGGCGCGACGCCGGTCGAAGCCGCCGAGCTGGCGAACCGCGCGGCCGGCGTCGTTGTCGGCAAGGTCGGAACGGCCCCCATTCACTATGAGGAACTTGAAAAGGCTTTGGAAGAGGCCTGAAACCGGGCGGCCGCTTCCCCGCGGCTCCCAAGATAAGGATGGAATTCATGAGTCAGGATCGGGTTGCGGTGGTGATTCCATCGCGTTACGCGAGTTCGCGTTTTCCCGGCAAGCCGCTGGCGATGCTGTGCGGCAAACCGATGGTTCAGCATGTGTATGAGAAGGCGGCGGCGTCGACGGCGGATCTGACCGTGGTCGCGACCGACCACCAGGCGATCTACGACACGGTCGCCGGGTTCGGCGGCCGGGCGGTCATGACGGCGGAGTCGCATCCGTCCGGGACGGACCGGATCGCCGAGGCGGTTTCCCGTCTCGGTGAGAAAATCGATATCGTCGTCAACGTCCAGGGGGACGAACCGCTGATTCCGACTTCGGTTATCGATGAGCTGATCGTCATCATGAAGAGCGACCCCGCCATCGAAATGGCGACCGTGGCCGTGCCGGGCGACCGGAACGGCATGACCGAAAACAATGTCAAGGTCGTGTTCGGCAGCGACCGCTTCGCACTTTATTTCAGCCGTTCGATGATTCCGTTCCTGCGCAGCGGCGGGGAGGAGGCGCCGGTCTATCTGCACTGGGGCATTTACGCGTACCGCAAAAGCGCGCTCGACCGGTTCGTTTCGCTGCCGCCGGGGAGGCTCGAAAACTGCGAAAAACTCGAACAGCTTCGGGCGCTGGAGAACGGAATCCGGATCTACGTGCTTCTTTCGGAGCTCGAGAGCATCGGAATCGACACGCCCGAAGACCTGATCCGGGCGGAAAAGAAACTGCGGGAGGGCAGGTGACATGGAAGAGGTGAAGGTCGGCAATGTCGTTTTCGGCGGCGGCGAACTGGTTCTGATCGGCGGCCCGTGCCAGGCGGAGAGCCTTGAGCTCTGCTGCGAGGTGGCCGGATATCTGCAGGGACTCTGCGCCGAAGCCGGCGTACAATATGTGTTCAAAGCCTCCTATGACAAGGCGAACCGCTCGAGTGAGGGCGGCGTGCGGGGGCCGGGGCTCAAGCGGGGACTCGAAATCCTGGCGGCGGTGAAGCAGCGCTACGGCGTGCCGGTCATCACCGACGTGCATGAGACGGTGGAGGTCCCGAAGGTGGCGGAGGTCGCCGACATCCTCCAGATTCCGGCCTTCCTCTGCCGGCAGACCGATCTGCTGCATGCGGCCGGGCGGAGCGGCCGGGCGGTCAACATCAAAAAGGGGCAGTTCATGGCGCCGGAGGATATGCGGGGGGCCATTGAAAAGGTCCGGGCGACCGGCAACGACAAGCTGCTGCTGACCGAGCGCGGCACGACGTTCGGCTACCATAACCTTGTGGTCGACATGCGTTCGCTGGTGACCATGCGTTCGTTCGGCGTGCCGGTGGTGTTCGACGCGACGCATTCGGTTCAGCTTCCGGGCGGACTCGGCAATGCGTCCGGCGGCCGCCGGGAATTCGTTTTCCCGCTGGCCCGGGCGGCGGCGGCGGTCGGGATCGACGCGCTGTTCACGGAGGTGCATCCGCGTCCGGACGAAGCCTTTTCGGACGGGCCGAATTCGCTCGATTTCAATCAGGTCCGGGAAATCTTAACTGTGGTGAAACAGCTTCATGACGCGATCCGATAAACTCAGAAAAATCAAGGCGGTCGTTCTCGATGTCGACGGGGTGCTGACCGACGGCCGCGCCGGATTCGGCGGTGAGAACGAAATCAAGTTTTTCCATCTGCGCGACGGACACTGGATGAAGCTGGCCATCCGGGCCGGGCTGAAAGTCGGGTTGCTGTCGGGCCGCGGGGCGAAGGCGAACCGGCAGCGGGCCGGAGAGCTCGGACTGTCGTTCTGCTATGAGAACTGCAAGGACAAGCTCGAGGCGTTCGAAAAAATGCTCGCCGAGCAGGGGCTTTCGGCCGAAGAGTGCCTTTATATGGGCGATGACGTCATCGATATGCCGCCCATGCGCCGCGCCGGTGTCGGGGTGGTTGTGGCCGACGGTGTGCCGGAGCTCGACGAAGTCGCTCTCTGGCGGACGGAAACGCCGGGCGGACACGGCGCCGTGGCGGAGGTGATCCGGATTCTTCTCGCCGGGCAGGATAAGCTCGACGGTGTTCTCGAA
Organism: Victivallis lenta; assembly: GCF_009695545.1. Lineage (NCBI taxonomy): Bacteria > Pseudomonadati > Lentisphaerota > Lentisphaeria > Victivallales > Victivallaceae > Victivallis > Victivallis lenta. The sequence continues at coordinate 18,311 of NZ_VUNS01000034.1, forward strand.
CGTTACCGCCGCTGAACCGCGGCAGGGGGATTCATGAAAAAAATCGTAATGGCGATGGCGGTCGGGGCGATTGCGCTTGCGGCGTGGGGCGCGGCCGGCGGCCTTGAAGAGCTGCGCGGACTGGTGCTGGCCCACGCGAAGCTGCCGGTCTACAACAAGCAGACGCTGCAGATCATGGTCTTCTGCAACGAGGTCGAACGGCAGGGCAGGATGATGGTGGGCACCGATGCGGTGCTCGACCTGATCCGGCGCGATGCGGATGTCGATTCGATCCGCGACGGCTGGGGGCTCAGGCCGTATCCGCTCGATGCGAAGCTGCCGGAGGTGCTGAAGTTCTGGAGCGACCGGCTTTACAGCGACGGCGTCATCATTACCGCCCGGGCGGACGTGGATCAGGAGACCCGCATGGCGTACGGCGACGAACCGGTGTTTTTCCGCTCTCCGCTGCTGGATTTGAACGGCATCGGGTTCGAGGCGGATTTCGACAAGCGGACCGTTCTCGTCAAGGAGGATGTGAATATCGTGCTGCGCATGCAGTCGAGCGACCCTCGGGAGCTGCTGGCGCCGGGGGCGAAGCAGCCGGAGAAATACGAATTCGTCCGCGCTGTCTCCGACTCGATGCGGATCGACATGGCTAACAACCAGATTCTGCTGGTCGGCAATGTCGTGGTTGACGAGGACCGTTCGATCGTGAACTGCGACCGCATGACCATCTTCCTGAATCGGAAGGATGACGCGGCCTTGAAGGCGGCCAACGACCGGGGCGAACTCGGCAGCGGCTCGGATATGGGCGGTGTGAGCCGGGTGCTCTGCGACGGCAACGTCGTCGTTACGCGGAAGCTGTCGCCGGAGGAGATCGTCGAGAGCGGGGAGCAGAAGGCGTTCGCGGACCACCTGGTCTACGACCTCGCCATGGGAACGGTCACGCTGACCGGCGACCGGCAGCTGCCGGTCGTGAAGCGCGGCCGGGAATCGATGTCCGGCAGCACCATGACGCTGCATCGCGAGGAGCAGCGTGCGGTCATCAACGGAAAAAGCAAAGTCATTGTGATTCAGCCGCCGGAGAAGCCGGGCGACAAAGAGAATTTCATCACGGTTCATTCCGACGACGCCGAGTTCGATTATCTGCGCAACTACGGTGATTTCAAAGGCAACGTTGTGATCGACGATCCGCGCATGCAGCTGAAGTGTGCGAACATGAGAATCGACCTGAAAGAGCTGCCCGAGGCGAAGGCGGCGCTGCCGAAGGAGGCGGAGTCGACGCTCTCCGGCATGCCCTCTTTCGATGCCGGCAGCAAGCGGGAGCTGGACCGCGTCACCTGCACCGGCGGCGTCGAAGTCGTCCGCCGCGATGAGATGGGCAGGCTTCTTCCCGGGGAGCGCGGCTCCTCGAAGGAGGCGGTTTTCGATTATATGACCCGGATCATCACGATGACCGGGGACAATCCGACTCTGACGCGCAATGCCGATTCGCTCTCCGGCCGCGAACTGCAGATCTGGGTCGATGGGGAGCGCATCTGCGCCCGGGACGGCAGCAAGGTGGTGCTCGGCGCCCGTTCGGCCGGTCCGGCGCAGTCCGCCGCGGCCGCGGCGGGAGCGGGGCAGACCGTGATCCTTTCGGATTCCAGCGATCTGAACTACGGCGGGAACCTGCTGACCTTCAACGATAATGTGAAGGTCGACGACGCCCGGCTCAAGCTCGATTGCGACCGGATGGAGATCTTCCTGCTGGAGCAGAATCCGGCCGGGGCAAAAGAGAAGAAAAGCGCGGCGGATGTGCTCGAACTCGAAAACGGCGGCGACCGCAGTTTGTCGAAGGTGGTCTGCACCGGCCGGGTTCACGCGGTTGATCCGGGCAGCGATCTGCGCAGCGAGAAGCTGACGCTGACCTTCCGCCCGCAGGCTCCGGGAGCGCCTCCGGGCATGTTCCAGTCGGACGGCACCGAACTGGCTCTGATCGAAGCGGACGGCAAACTGGTGGTCGTCAACACGCCCGAGCCGGGAGAGCAGCAGCAGGCTGCCGCCACCGGAATCGGCCGGAATCTGGGCGGACTCATGAAGGGCGGCTCGGCCGGGCCGCGCACGATCAGCGCCGACCGCGGCCGGGTCGATTTCACGAAACATCTTTCGGAGTTTCACGGGAATGTCCATGTGCGGGACGACGAGAACTCGCTGAAGTGCGACGATATGTATCTCTATGCCGGGAAGCCCGCGGCAGGCTCCGGCAAAGAGGGAGAGGCGCCGAAGGCGGGGATCGACGACGACCCGTTCGCGCTGCCCGGTGCGGAGACGGTCCCGGCCCGGATCAGCCTGACCGATACGCTGGACCTGAAGCGGGTGCTCTGTCAGAACAACGTGCTCTTCGTCCGGCGCACGTCGGACGGGCAGGTTCAGCGCGCCGGCGGCCACCAGGCCGACTACGTCGTGGCGGACCGCGTCATGGTCGTGACCGGCGAACCCGGCAAACAGCCGTGGATGAGCGCCGAAGGGCGGCGCATGTACGCTGACCGGATCATCGTCAACGTCGAGAATGAAACCATGAACGCCGTCGGAAATACCTCGACGGTTGCGGAGAATTAGAGAAAAATTCAACAGGAACGGGATTTGAAGCTTGAACTCATCCGGGAATGTGATATACTACTTGTGCAGGCACACGGATGAGTCCTGTTTCGGAGGCGAGAGGAATCAACAGCATTATGAGTGAAAACGAAAGCGGCGAAGCGCTGGTCAGGGCGGACCACCTGGCGAAGAGTTATCATGGCCGCAAGGTGGTCGACGACGTCTCGATTTCGGTGCGCGCCGGTGAAGTCGTCGGTCTTCTGGGGCCGAACGGCGCGGGCAAGACGACGAGTTTTTATATGGTCATGGGGCTGATCCGCCCCGACTCCGGCGATATCCGTTTCCGCGATGTGGACATCACGCATATGCCGATGTACAAGCGGGCCCGCATGGGGATGGGCTATCTGGCGCAGGAGCCGTCGATCTTCCGCAAACTGACCGTCGAGCAGAACATCATGGCGATTCTCGAGACGCTGGCGATCTCGTCGGCGGAGCGGAAGAAGCGCTGCCGGGAGCTGCTTGACGAATTGGAGCTGACCCGGCTGGCGAAGCAGAAGGCGATGACGCTTTCGGGCGGGGAGCGGCGGCGGCTCGAGATCACCCGGGCGCTGGTCACGAATCCGTCATTCATCATGCTTGACGAGCCGTTCAGCGGCGTCGACCCGCTGGCGGTCTACGATGTCCAGCAGATCATTCTGCAGCTCAAGGAGCGCAATCTCGGGATTCTGATCACTGACCACAACGTGCGTGAAACGCTCTCCGTGGTCGATCGCGCCTACCTGATGTGCCAGGGGAAAATCCTGGTGGAAGGCTCCAGCGATTTTCTGGTCAACGACGAGCGGGCGCGCGAGATTTATCTCGGTCCGCAGTTTTCGATGTAGGAGGCTTCGGCCGGAGGAATTTCCGGCCGATTTACAGAGAAGGAGGTATTTTATGAATCTTAATTTAACCGGTCGTCAGTTCGACATTACCCCGTCCATCCGGGAATATGTGGAAGCCCGCATTGCGGCGGTCACCGAAGACAAAACGCTGAATATCACCAGTGTCAATGTGGTGATGGACCGTGAGAAAACCCGGTTCCAGACGAATATCGTGCTGAACTGCAAGTATCATGTGTTCGAAGCGACGGTCGAGGATTTCGATCTTTACAAGTCCTTCGACGCCGCGGCGGACAAAATCAACGTCCAGCTGACCAAGCTGAAGGAGAAGCTCCGCGACAACCACCAGGCTGAACCGCTGCGCGAGGCCGAGTCGAAGTCGGAGGCGGCTGCCGCCGATTCGGCGGAGTAACGTCCGCCGACAGACGCTGAAGCGGAGGCCCGGAGCGGTCTCCGGGTTCTCCGGCCCGGCCCGAATCTGACGATCCGGGCCGGTTTTCATGAAAGGAATACGGGTGTGATTATTGCGCTGGCCTGTGAAGGCGACCGGATTTCGCCGCGTTTCTGCCGCGCGTCGGAATTCACGATTTTCGAGGTGGAGTTCGGGAAGATCGGTTCGCCGGCCGTCGAAGCGCCGGGCGGCGAGGGGCCGGCCCGCTTTCTGCGCGACCGCGGCGTTGACCTGGTGATCTGCGGGCGGATCGGTTCCGCGTCGCAGCGCAGTCTGGTTGATGAGGGGATCAAGTTTTTCGGCGGCGTCTCCGGGCGGGTCGATCAGGTGATGGCCTCCTATATGGACGGCGCGCTTGAGCCGGCGGCGGATTTCAATGATTATGAGGAACTGCAGGGATAGCGGCGCAGACGAAAGACGCGTGACTGTGAAACCGGCGCGTTTTCCGTCTGTTCCGTCTTTTGGATTACGGAAAGGAATGATGCAAATGAGTTCGTGTTCAGGAAACTGCGGCAGCTGCGCTTCTTCCGGCGGCTGCGAGAACCAGATGGAAAACCGGATGAAGCATGTGAAGCAGGCCGTGCTGGTGCTCTCCGGCAAGGGCGGCGTCGGCAAGAGCACCGTCGCCGCTTCGCTGGCGGTCATGCTTGCGAAGCAGGGGAAGAAGGTCGGTTTGCTCGATGTCGATTTTCACGGTCCGTCGCAGCCCACGCTGTTCGGGCTGCAGCATGAGCGGCTCGAAGAGGGGCCGAACGGACTGGTCCCGGCCGAGGTTGCCGGGATCAGGCTGATGTCGGTCGGACTGGTGCTCGACAATCCGGATCATGCCGTGATCTGGCGCGGTCCGGCCAAGACCGGCGCTTTGAAGCAGCTGCTTGAGGAGACCGACTGGGGCGAGCTCGACTGCCTGGTCATGGATTTTCCGCCGGGGACCGGCGACGAATCGCTGGCCGGCTGCCAGCTGCTGCCGATTCCGAAGCGGGCGATCGTGGTGACGACGCCGCAGGAAGTGGCGCTGGCCGACTGCCGCAAGTGCGTCGACTTCTGCCGCAGGCTCGAGGTGCCGGTGATCGGCATTGTCGAGAACATGTCCGGCTTCGTCTGCCCGGATTGTTCGGCGCGTCACGAGCTGTTCGGGACCGGCGGCGGGGCGCGCCTGGCGGAAAAAGAGGGAGTGCCTCTGCTGGCCTCGATTCCGCTTGATCCGGCTTTTCTGAAAAGCTGCGATTTCGGCGAACTTCCGGCCGGGCTTGAAAAATCGTCCGCGGTTCGCGGCGAACTGGACAAAGTCGTCCGGGCGGTTGCGGCGGAGTAATCCCGTGAGTTCGGTTGACGCGGCCGAAAAGTTTCTGCTGATGACCCGCAGTCCGGTGGAACCGCTGATCTGCCGGCTGGCGGTTCCGACGATCATCAGCAATCTGGTCTCCACCTTTTACAACATGGCGGATACCTATTATATCGGCAGAATCAGCACAAGCGCGTCGGCGGCGGTCGGCGTGTCGTTCGCCCTGATGGCCGTGATTCAGGCGGTCGGCTTCTTTTTCGGACAGGGCTCCGGAAACAACATCTCGAAGGAGCTCGGGAAACAGAACGAGAGGAGCGCCGCGACGCTGGCCTCCGTCGGTTTTTTTTCGGCTTTGCTGGCCGGGTGCGTGATCATGGCGGCCGGGCTTCTGTTTCTGGAGCCGCTGGCCTGGGCGCTCGGTTCAACGGAGACCGTCCTGCCGTATTCGACCGCCTATATGCGGCTGATTCTGATCGGGGCGCCGTGGATGGCGGCATCGTTCGTGCTGAACAACCAGCTCCGTTTCGAAGGCAGCGCGTTTTACGGCATGATCGGGCTTGCGTCCGGAGCCGTTCTGAACATCGGGCTCGACCCGCTTTTCATCTTTGTGTTCGATATGGGCATCGCGGGGGCCGCGCTGGCGACGATCATCAGCCAGTTCGTCAGTTTTACGCTGCTGTTCCTCGGCTGCGCCCGCAGCGGGAACGTGCCGATCCGCCTCCGGAATTTCCGCCCCTCCTTCGCGTGTTACAGGATGATTGCGAACGGCGGCACGCCGTCGCTCTGCCGCCAGGGAGTCGCCTGCGTGGCGATTCTCGCGCTGAATACGGCGGCGCGGCCGTTCGGGGACGCCGCCATTGCGGCGATGGCGATCGTTTCGCGCCTTTCGCATTTCACGAACTTCATCCTGATCGGTTTCGGGCAGGGGTTTCAGCCGGTCTGCGGATTCAATTACGGAGCAAAGCTTTACGATCGGGTCAAGCGGGCGTTCCGCTTCTGCGTCAAAGTCACGGCGGTTTTTCTGGTCGTGCTCTCCGTCGCCGAATTCTTTGCGGCGCCGTTCCTGATCGAGCTGTTCCGCAGGGATTCGGAGGTGGTTCGCATCGGCAGCACCGCGCTGCGGCTCCAATGCCTGACGTTTCCGCTGGCGTCGTGGGTGACGATCAGCAACATGATGATGCAGACTACCGGGAAAGTGTTCCGGGCCTCTTTTCTCGGCCTGGCGCGGCGCGGCATCTTCCTGGTTCCGTTTGTTCTGCTTCTGCCGCCTCTGATCGGCATTCTCGGCGTTCAGGCGGCGCAGCCGGTGTCGGATCTGATCTCCTTCGCCATCGCGATTCCGCTTCAATGCAGCCTGCTGCGGGAGATGAGCCGCGAACAGGCCGCAAACCGCTGAACACAGGTTCGGTTTTTACAGGCCGATTATAAAAATACATCGTTCTCCTGTTGCGTTTCGCCGGAATCCGGAGTATAATTGACGGCAGGCAACAGGATGAGGTGGATCTCGTGGATGGTTCTGATTTTTACCGGCGGCTGGAAGAGTGGCTCGCATCTCCGCCGCCCCTGACGGTGGTGGCGGAGACGGAGCGTTCCGCGTTGAGAGCCGAGTTCAATCCGCATGTGCATGCGGGGTGGGAGCTGAAGCTGCTCGGCTCCGGGGAGCTCCATTTGGTTCCGCCCGGCGTTGCGCATGAGGCGACCGGCATCTGTCCGCTGAGTCTCGAAGCGGGAGCGGGAGGCATGACCCTTCTGTTCGAGGGGCGGTTTCTGTTTCTCAACCGGCCGGCCGGACCCCGGAATAACTTTCTGCCGGAGCTGTTCGCGCTGCTGGCCCGGATTCCGGCGGAGGAGGAGCGGCTGCGCGGCCAGCTGCTCCGCGCGGCATTCGAGGCGGTGCGGACCCTCGCGCGAAGCTTCGAGTCGGTGCCGGATGCGCCGGAGGACCGGTACACGCTCGCCCTTGACTATCTGAAGCGAAACTATTATAAGCGCGAACTCGGCGTGGAGGATCTGGCCGCCTTCATCGGCGTTACGCCGCAATATCTGAACCGGCTGTTCCGCCGCAACGGCGGCTCGGGCATCCGGCGGCAGCTGATTGCGATCCGGCTCGAAAAGGCGCGCGAACTTCTCGAATCCGGCAACTACCTGGTTTCGGATGCGGCGCGGCTGACCGGCTGGAGCTGTCCGTTCTATTTCTGCAACTCTTTCAAGCGGTATTACGGCGTTCCGCCCGTGTCGGTGAGGGGGTGACTCATGCGCCGCTCTTCCGATTACAATTTCCGGAGGCTCGCGGAGTTTCAAGCTCTGAATGCGGTGGCGATCGCCCTCGGCGCCAACTGGGTCATCACCGATATGATCCTGCTGCGCATGAATTTCGACCTGTCCCGTTTCGGCGTGATCAAGAGCAGCATGTTTCTGCTGCCGGCTCTCGCGTACTGGGTGGCGGCGGGGCTGCTGCGGAAGCTGAACTGCGACCGTCTGGTCTGCCTCTGGTGTTATTTTGCCCGGGCGGTTCTGCCGCTGGCCATGCCGGCCGCCGCTTTGCTCACTGACGACGGCAGGATTCTGTTCGCCGTCTGCCTGATCGTCTTTTCCGGCGGTTATACGTTTGCATTGTTTGCAAACAACAGCCTGCTGGCTATTTACAAAAGTGCGCTGCCGGCGGCGGAGTTCAACCGGCGCGGGGCGATTCTCGCGGCGCTGCCCGGACCGGTGTCGGCGCTGACCGCCCTCGGCGGGGCCTGGCTGCTCGACGGGCTCGACGGCGACGGCTTCTTCCGGCTGCTGCTGATTCTCCAGCTGGCCACGCTGACGGCCGATCTGCCGGCCATGTCGGCGGTCTATCGGGTGCGCATCCCGGAGCGGCCGCGCCGGGAGCCGGTCCGGTTCGGGGCCTGGCTGCGCCCGTTCCGGAATGCGCGTTTCCGACCGCTGCTCGGGTTCGGTTTTCTACATGCGCTGTGGACCGGCCTGCTCTCGACTTATCTCGTGGTTTTTCTGTTGAAAATAAAAAACTTCCCGCCTTTCTGGATTATTCTGCTCGAACTCGGGCTGTCGCTCGCTGCGGCGGCCGGCGCTTCCCGGGCCGGACGGCTGGCCGACCGTTACGGATATGCGGCAACGATGGCCGCCGGATCGGCGGTCATCGCGCTGGCGAGTTTCGGCTGGGCGCTCATGCCTGCGTCGGCGCTGTTTCTGACGCTGTTTCTGTTCCTGGTTTACAACGGCAACAACGGCTTTCTCTCTTTGACGCTGCGCAATCTCGAGGGGAATGCTTCGTCCGGGCTCGCGGAATCCGGCGGCGCGAATCATTATGTGGCCGCGTTCACGCTGGAACAGTCGCTCGGCGGTTTTTCCGGCTGCCTGCTGGCCGGGGGCCTGTTTGCCGTCATGCCGGGGGAGGGGGAGGGCAGATTCCGGAATTATTTCGCGGCATCGGCCCTTCTGACCGTCGCCATGACCGTATTCGCACTTCATTGGAACAGCAATCGGGGAGGAAAACATGTGCTCCAGACGAATCAATGCCGTCCATGAGATCGTATTTGAGGGGAGCCGTCCGTTCGGCTATTTCGGCTGGCCGACGGTGGCGAAGCTGCCGGACGGCACGCTGGCGGCGGCTGCGTCCGGATTCCGCAGCAGTCACATCTGCCCGTTCGGCAGGACCGTGCTTTGGACGAGCGCCGACGAGGGAAGAAGCTGGAGTGGCCCGGTCATCGTGAACGACTCTCCGGTCGACGACCGCGACGCGGGGCTTTGCGCGCTGCCGGACGGGAGTTTGCTGGTGACCCATTTCGGGTCGGATACGCGCATCTACTATCCCGCCGGCGCCGCGATGCCGGACTGTGCTGATTTCCGCCCGGTGCTCGACTCGTGGGAGGACGATATCGTGTCGCGCCATATCGGGAGTTTCCTGCGCCGCCGCATGCCGGACGGCCGGTTCGGGAAACGGATTCCGGTTGCCGCAAGCTCTCCGCACGGTCCGTCCCTGCTGCCGGACGGGTCCCTGATTTACATCGGAACCCGGTTCGGCGTATCGAAGCCGGACGGCACGCTTGAATTCAAAATGGACCGTTTCGGCGGCAGCGGCGTGGTCGTTCTGCGCAGCGCGGATGATGGCGACAACTGGGACGAGCTTGCCGAAATACCGAATCCGCTGCCCGGTACCCGGTTTTGCGAATCGCACGCGCTCGGTCTGCCGGACGGCCGGATTCTCTGCCAGTTGCGGCTCGAGGGCGAGGAGTATTTCTCCGTCTGGCAGAGCGAGTCGGCGGACGGCGGCCGCACCTGGAGTCCCGCCGCCCGGATCGCCGCCGGCAGTCCGCCGCACCTCCTGCTGCACAGTTCGGGGATGCTCGTTTCCTCCTATGGCTGCCGCCGGGACGGCTGCGGCCAGCGTGTCATGCTGAGCAGCGACGGCGGCCGCAGCTGGGAGACCGATTACATCCTCCGCGACGACGGCCCGACGGGCGACCTCGGCTATCCGTCCACGGTCGAGCTGTCGGACGGTTCTTTGTTCACCGTCTACTATCAGCAGCCGGTTCCGGGGGCGCAATGCGCGTTGCTCGCGTCGCGCTGGCGCCTGCCCGGAGCGTGAGACCGGCGTGAATATGAACAAAAAATAATATGATTTTCATATTCCGTTGAATCTCGCGGTGTATATTATATCCGGATAAACCGGATGAGGAGGTTCATAAGGAATGAAGTCATTATTTGCACTGAGCGGGCGTCAGGCGTTTGCGCTGGCGCTTCTGTTCGGGATTCTGATTACGCTTGCGGGGCTGGGTGTCCGCGAACTCGAGAGCGGAGATGAGACCCGGGTGGCCGGCATCGCCGCCGAGATGTATCTCGAGGGGGATTATCTGATTCCGCGGCTGAACGGGGAGCCGTTTCTCGAGTATCCGCCGCTCTATTACTGGAGCGCCGCCGCTTCCTATGCGTGTTTCGGCATAGACGACCGGGCGGCGAAGCTGCCTTCGGCGCTGGCGGCGCTCGGCTGCGGGCTGATCGTCTATCTGTTCGCCCGGAGACTCCGGCTGCCGCCGTGGTGTGCGCTCGGCTGCTGCGTCATGCTGATGACCAGTGCGCAGTTTTTCGGGAACAGCCGGAAGTGCATGGTGGATATGCTGCTCGCCTTCTGCATCCTGCTGGCGGTTTTTGCGTTTTATCTTTGGACGGAGGCCGGAACGATACGGAGGAAGGTTCTCTTTCTGCTTCTTTTTGCCGCCGCCGCGGCCGGCGGGGTCATGACCAAGGGACTGATCGGGCTTGTTCTGCCGGTTGCCGTCCTCGGCTGCTGGCTCGTCGGGCGCGACTGTTTTGCAAGACGTTTCTCGTTCCCGTCTTATGCTGCGCTGGGAGCCGGGACGCTCCTGGCGCTTGCCGCCGTCTCCGTCTGGTATTGGAGACTCTATGTCGCCGGAGGAGCGGACATGCTGCACACGGTGCTGGTTGTCAACAATTTCGGCCGGTTTTCCGGCAGCCAGGGCGACCATTCCGAACCTTTCTACTACTACCTGATTAAGATGCCGAGCCTGTTCTGGCCGTGGCTGCCGCTCGTGCCGTTCGCCGTCTGGCATGCGGTGAAACGCGTCCGCCGGGACGGCGATGCCGGGATGCTGCTGGTGCTCTCTTTCCTGTTCGTTCCGCTGCTGCTGCTGACCGCGGCTTCCGGAAAACGCATTGTTTACCTGCTGCCGCTGTATGCTCCGTGCGCCCTCCTGTGCGGCGTGCTTCTGACGGAGTTGCCGGAGAAGGTTCGGCGTTTTCTGACCCGGTACGGCGGCCGACCCGCGGTATGGCGCACGGCGGTTGTGCTTCTCTGCATCACCGCCGCCGTATTCATTGTCATTTCGGAGGGGTGGAGCTTCTGCTATCCGTTGCTGGCGGCGGCGTTTCTTCTGGCGGCGTGGTTTTCTCCGCGCAGCGTGCGGCGCGTCTGGCTGACCGGTGCGGCATGGGCGTTTTTCTTTGTCGCGATCGATACCGCTTCGGCGCCGTTTCTGAATCGGGAAAATTCTCTTCGTCCGATGTTCGAGGTGTGCCGGGCGATGGAGCGCTCCGGCCGCGAAACCGTTCTTCTCTCCGCCCCGGAGCGGACGCGCGGCGCCGCTTATTTCTATTTGAGACGTAATGTCCGGGAGATCCGGCGGGACGAGACGCCGTCGGCCGATGCCGTTCTGATTACCCGTTCAAAATCGGGCCGTGCGGAAGGCAAGCCGTTTGCGGATCATCACTGGCTGATTCCGTAGAAGGCTCACAGGGAGGAAAGGATTTCCCTCCCTGCTGCGTTCATTCCCGGAACTGGCGTGAAGCCCGTTTGGCGGGAGTCGGAATTCTGTTTATCCGGCCTAAGAGCTTATTCAGGGATAAACTCTAAATGTTTTCGAAAAGCCAGGTCGACAGGTAGCGTTCGCCGGAATCCGGCAGCAGGACGACGAGGGTTTTTCCGCGCCATTCGGGCTGCCGGCTCATTTCGAGGGCGGCGGCGAGCGCCGCGCCGGAGGAGATGCCGATCAGGAGTCCTTCGCTTTTCGCGCACTCCCGGGCAACTTCCCCGGCTTTTTCCGCGCTGACCGTGACGACTCTGTCGATCAGCTTGCGGTCGAGCACATCCGGCACGAAGCCGGCGCCGATTCCCTGAATTTTGTGCGGTCCCGCCGGACGGCCGGAGAGGACCGCCGAGGTGTCCGGTTCGACTGCGATGAGTTTGACGGCCGGATTGCGCTCCTTCAGATAGCTGCCGACTCCGGTGATGGTCCCGCCCGTGCCGACTCCGGCGATGAACGCGTCGATTTTTCCATCGGCATCAGCCCAGATCTCCGGTCCGGTCGTCGCCTTGTGGACTGCCGGATTCGCGGGGTTGGCGAATTGCTGCGGGATGAAGCTGCCGGGATTCGCATCGCGGATCTCCTCCGCTTTGGCGATGGCCCCCTTCATGCCGAGCGCGCCGTCGGTCAGCACGACCTCCGCGCCGTAGGCCGCGAGGAGCTTGCGCCGTTCGATGCTCATGGTGTCCGGCATGGTCAGGATCAGCCGGTATCCTTTGACCGCCGCCGCGAGGGCGAGCCCGATCCCGGTGTTGCCGCTGGTCGGTTCGACGATGAGGCTGCCGGGCTTCAGGAGCCCGCGTTTTTCGGCGTCCGCGATCATTGCGAGGCCGACGCGGTCCTTCACGCTGCCGCCGGGATTGGCGGATTCGACTTTTACGAGAATTTCCGCGTTGCCGCGGTTGAGCTTGTTGATCCGCACGAGCGGCGTATGTCCGATCAGTTCGGCGGCGTTGTTTGCGATGTGCCCCATCTTCTCACCCTCCTTGAATCGTGGAATGCTGTTCGGGAAATATTCTAATATACCGCATCCCCGCCGCTTTTACAACCCGGAGCCGTATCCTTGCGCCGTCGGCCGGCAGACAGGAGCCCTTCCGGCGCGGTATGGCCGGATCGAGGTCCTGAAGGAAACCGGATCTGCCGGTGATGCAGCAGTCCGCAATCACCCGGACCGCGTTTTTTTTCGCCGGGGAAAGGGGGCGGCCAATTCTTCCCGGTTGCGCATTGCCGCTTTCGCTTTGCGTTTTTTCGCTGTTTCCGGGGATTGTATTTTTTCGAAGCGATGATATGTTATAAATACAAATGCAATCGGTTGTATTTTTGTGTTTCAAGGAAAGGAAAGTCGGATGCGACAGGAAGAAATGAAGCTGTATCTGGATCGCTGCCGCCGTTTTCTGCGGCGCTGCGAACCCGATCTTTTGTCTGAGACGATCATTCCGGCGGCGGAGTTCGCCCGTACCGCCGAGCCGGTTCGCTGGGAGGAGCGCGAAACACTCGAGTACCGGCCGATCGATGTCGGCGGCGACTGGGGCGAGGCATGGGACAGCGCCTGGTTCCGGCTGAAGGCGCAGCTGCCGGAGTCGTGGAAGGACCGTCCCGTCGCCCTCCAGTTGAACCTCTCCGGCGAAAGCCTGATCTTCGACGCCGACGGGCTTCCGCTCTGCGCGACGACCGGCAACAGCCTCTTCAATACGCACTACACGAAGGAGTTCTTCCAGGTTCCGGAGTCGCTGCGCAGGGGCGGCGCCGTCGACCTCTGGATCGAAGCGGCCGCGAATTCGATCTTCGGCGTCTATATGGATGAGGAGCCGCACCGGCTCATCGAGAAGCCGGCGGGGTATTTCCCGGGCAAGGTCAAGGTCATGCGGATCGGTTTGTTCAATACCGAGCTCTGGCATTTGCGCATTGAGATGGAACTGCTTCTGAATTACTACGATACGCTTCCCGAAAACGATTACCGCCGCCGCAGGCTTCTCGCGGCCATGAACGAGACGGTCAATCTCTATGCCGACGATCCGGCCAATGCCGCGAAGGCCCGTGAACCGCTCGCGAAGATGCTGGCGCTGCCGGCGCTCGCGTCGGCGCTGAAGGTCAGCGCGGTCGGGCACGCCCATATCGACACAGGCTGGCTCTGGCCGGTCCGGGAGACGGTCCGCAAGTGTGCGCGCACCTTCGCCAACCAGCTCGATATGATGGATAAATATCCGGGCTATGTGTTCGGCGCCTCGCAGCCGCAGCACTATGCGTTTGTGAAGGAGCACTACCCGAAGCTTTACGAGAAGATCAAGCAGCGCATCGCCGAAGGCCGCTGGGAGCTGCAGGGCGGCATGTGGGTCGAGGCCGACTGCAATTTGATCTCCGGCGAGTCGATGGTCCGCCAGTTCCTGCACGGCAAGAACTTCTACATGGACGAATTCGGGTTCGACGTGAAGAATCTGTGGATTCCGGACGTATTCGGTTACTCGGCGGCCCTGCCGCAGATCATCCGCAAGTCCGGCTGCGACTTCTTCCTGACCCAGAAAATTTCGTGGAACCAGTTCAACCGCTTCCCGCACAACACCTTCTTCTGGGAGGGCATCGACGGCAGCGAAGTGTTGACCCACTTCCCGCCGGAGGACACCTATAACGCGTTCGTCGTCCCGGAGGAGCTGGTTGCGGCGCAGAACCGCTTCAAGGAGTCCGACCTGCTCGATGAGTTCATCAGCCTCTTCGGCATCGGCGACGGCGGCGGCGGCCCGAAGGAGGAGCATATCGAGCGGGCGCTGCTGCTCGGAAACATGGAAGGCATGCCGAAGGTCAGCTTCGGGCGGGCCGACAAGTTCTTCGAACGGCTGGCCGCGAGCGATGCGGTCAGGAACCGCAAGCTCTGCCGCTGGGTCGGCGAGCTTTATCTCGAGATGCACCGCGGCACGCTGACCACCCAGTCGCGCACGAAGCGCAACAACCGCAAGCTTGAGCAGCTTCTGGCGGCGACCGAATTCCTCTGCTCGATGGCGCCGCGGGCCGACTATCCGGCCGAAGAGCTTGACAAAGCGTGGAAAACGCTTCTCATCAATCAGTTCCATGATATCATCCCGGGTTCCTCGATCCGCAAGGTCTACGAGGTGACCGAGAAGGAACATGCGGCGCTGTTCGAGCTCTGCGAACGGCTGATCCGCCGCGCCGGAGAAGCCGTGACCGTGCCGGAGGCCGATGCGCTGACGCTCGTCAATACGGTTTCGACGCCGTATACGAATGTGATCGATCTGCCGGCCGGATGGGAGGATTGTGAAGTCATCGATTCCGAAGGCAATGCGGTCGAAGTACAGGGGCTCCGGGCGCTCGGGACGGTTCCGGCCTCCGGTGTTGCCGTCTGGAAACGCGGGAAGAAGCTGTCGCCGCAGGTGCTTGAGAACGGCAGCCTGATCCTCGAAAACACGCTGATCCGCTATGAGTTCGATGCGCGCGGCGAGCTTGTCCGCGCTTTCGACAAGGAGACCGGGCGCGAAACGCTGCGTCCCGGCGAGAACGGCAACGTGTTCAATCTCTATGTCGACCGCCCGAACACCTTCGAAGCGTGGGACGTCGATGTTTTCTACGATCAGGAGCAGCGGACCGGCGCCGAACTCGTGTCGCATTCGAAGGTCGCGGCCGGCCCGGTTGAGTCGACCATGTCGTTCGAGTGGAAGATCGGCGAAGCTTCGCTTATCCGCCAGAAGGTCCGGCTGGCCGTCAATTCGAAGCGGCTCGACTTTGTGACCGAGGTGGACTGGCATGAGAGCCGCCGGATGCTGCGGGTCAACTTCCCGGTTGCTGTGCAGACCTCCGAGGCCGCGTTCGAGATCCAGTACGGCTATGCGAAGCGGCCGACCCACGGCAATACGAGCTGGGATATGGCGAAGTTCGAGGTGGTCGGCCACCGGTACGTCGACTTCTCCGCGTCGAATTACGGCGCGGCGCTGCTGACCGACTGCAAATACGGCTACCGGACGAACCAGGGGAACCTCGATCTGTGTCTGCTGCGTTCTCCGAAATATCCGGATTGGGAAGCTGACCAGGGCAGGCAGGTTTTCACCTATGCCTATCTGCCGCATACCGGCAGCCTGACCGAGTCGAACGTCTGGAGCGAGGCCGTGCAGCTGAACCGGGCGCCGATTCTGCTTCCCGGCCGCGCCGCAAAGGTTGCCGCTCCGTTCTCGGTTTCCGGCGGAAGTGTTTCGCTCGAAGTCGTCAAGAAAGCCGAGAAGAGCGACGATCTCGTGATCCGCCTCGTCGAAACGGCCGGCAGCGCAACCGCCGCGACGCTTCGCACGACGCTCAGCGGTGTGAAGCTGGTCGAAACAAACCTGATCGAATGGGAGGAGCTCGGCAGTTTTGAATTCCGTGGAGACGCGGTCGAACTCGAGTTCAAGCCGTTCGAAATCCGCACGTTCAAGGTTCGCTGACCATTGACGGCGGACGGGGAGAGTGGGGGAGGCGCCTGGTTCTCCCCCGTCTCCTTCTTCCCGGCGCGGGCGTTCCGCCGGCCGGGAAGCGGTTCCTCCCTTTGAACATGGAGAAAGGGAAGTTCAGAGAAGACGGGCGATGACTTCATCGGCGCGGCAGAAGGCGAGGCCGGTGACCGAGTCGGCGCAGCCGTAGTAGAGCGCGATGCGTCCGGTGGGGGCGTCGCATAGGGCGGCGCACGGGAAGGTTACGTTCGGAACATCGCCGACACACTCGTAGAGTTCGCGCGGGGCGAGCAGGTACTCCTTTGAGCGTGCAAGTACCTTCCACGGTTCTTCGCGGTCGAGCAGCGCGGCGCCGAAGCTGTAAACGAAACCGTTGCAGCTGGTCAAAACGCCGTGATAGAAGAGCAGCCACCCTTCACTGGTTTCGATCGGGATCGGGCCGGCGCCGATTTTGGTTGCCTGCCAGCCGTCGGTGGCCGACATGACGTGACGGTGATAGCCCCAGTGCCGGAGATCCGGACTTTCGCAGTAGAAGATATCTCCGAACGGCGTGTGCCCGTTGTCGCTCGGACGGTTCAGCATCGCATATTTCCCGCCGATCTTGCGCGGGAACAGGACGCCGTTGCGGTTGAACGGCGGAAATGCGTTCGGCAGCTGATGGAACTCCTTGAAATCAAAGGTGTACCCGAGCCCGATGGTCGGCCCGTTCACGCAGTTGCACCAGATGACGTACCAGCGGTCCTCAAGCCAGAGAACGCGCGGATCGTATCCTTGCGTGAAGCTCCCCGCCGACGGGCATTCCGGGAGGAAGCGGATCGGTTCCGGCGTGAGCTCCCAGTCGATGCCGTCTTTGCTGAAACCGGTGTGCAGCTGCATGTAGCGGCGGCGGTCGTCGGCGCGGAAAACGCCGGCGAACCCGTCCCGGAACGGTACGACTGCGCTGTTGAACACACTGTTCGAGGTCGGCGTCGCGTCGCGGCCGATGACCGGGTTGCCGCTGTACCGCCAGACGGTTTCACGCGAGCCGGCCGGACGCTCCTGCCACGGGATCGAGGGGAGGGCGGGCGCGAAGATTTCAATACTCATGATCAATCGTTTCCTGTATGCTTGTAATAGGCGATGGACTCGGGTTTTCCGTCGCTTTTCAGCAGACGTTCCTTATAAGCCGCCGCGTTGTGCGATTTGACATGCCCGTCCAGGTAGCAGACATTGCCTCCCTGTCCGTGACGGATATAGCCGTTGGCCGGATTGACCGAACCGCTGTTATAGTAGACGATGTCATTGCGGATATCGCAGATCGCCATAACGGAGCCCGGACTGGGAACCGCGCTGATTTTACGCGGAATCGAATGCTGGATCGCGCCGCTTCCGTCGATGGCGGTCATGAGTCCCGCATTGGCTTCGCCGTTGACGGCTTTGTTGAAGGCGTTGAACCCGTATCCCCTGGACCACCACGAGTAATCGTTTTCCCCGTATTTTTCGTTGTTGGACGGGCAGCTGTAGGTGGAGGGGCGGAACCGGTTCGGATCGTTTGTGCTCCTCTGCTGGTAAAGAATGCCGAGAAGCCGCGCATAATTGTGATTCCAGTTGGTGCCGCCCTGACCGGGCGGCAGGGTTTTCGTCTTGGCCGGAACAATGTAGCCCTGATAGTCATTGATGTACATCGTGACTTCGGTCCCCTGTTGCTTCAGGTTGTTGACGCAGGCGATGTTTTTGCCGCGTTCACGCGCCTGCTGGAGTGCCGGCAGCAGCATCGCGGCGAGGATGGCGATGATCGCGATCACCACGAGAAGCTCGATCAAAGTGAATTGTTTTTTCATAACGGCTTCCTTTATTGTTTGAGGGTTGAAAACGTCCATTTCAGATCACCGGTCCAGCTTTGGCCCGGAGCGAGCTTCAGATCCCTGCTGCTCTCCATTTCGAAGTTGCAGCAGCCGATGCCGAACCAGAGGCGCGGCTTGCGGAATTCGTCAAGGGAGAAATCCTGGCGGATCCGGTAATGTTTCGACGGGCTGGTCAGCAGCCAGTAACCATCGGAGAATTCCGGTGTCGTCCGGTCGCCGAGACCGGTCCAGTACGGAATTTCGAGCTCTTTGCCGCCGATCGGCAGCGTCAGCAGATCGGAGTGGCTGACCGCTTCGCCTCCGACCGTGTATTCCGGGTGCATGTACCACGAGCAGGCCAGCTCCC
Source organism: Victivallis lenta (assembly GCF_009695545.1). Classification (NCBI taxonomy): domain Bacteria; kingdom Pseudomonadati; phylum Lentisphaerota; class Lentisphaeria; order Victivallales; family Victivallaceae; genus Victivallis; species Victivallis lenta. The sequence goes on from NZ_VUNS01000034.1 coordinate 36,430, forward strand.
GGCTGCTGCGGCTGTCAAGCCGGACTTTCAGGTCGAGAACACCGTTTCCCTTCAGGGTCAATGTCTTGACTGCTGCGAGATTGCCGGGGTTTTCGGCCGACATTTCAATGCCGTCCGGCAGGAGCCGGACTTTGTACGGCGTATTGCGGCCGATGCCGCTGCCGTTCGGCGCCCTGACTTCATCCCAGATGCAGTAGTAGAACGCGATGTTGTGCAGTCCGCCGAGGCGGTCGTACGGGACGGTGATCTGGTTGGCGCCGGTCCGCCGGTCGAAAATCTCGAGGATGCGTCCGCCGCGCTGCGGATCGACGGTGACTTCAAGCGTGTCGTCAGAGAGCACATAAACGTCGTTTTGATAACCGTACATCTTTCCCGTCGTCACGCCGGGCTTCTCCGCGAGGCGGCGGACGAAGAGCGTGGTCTTGTCGGAACGGCTTTCGTACTTTCCCTCATAGTTGATCGCAAGTTCGTAACGGTCGAGAATCAGCCCGGCCGGGGCCGGTACCGCCAGCACGGCGCGTTCGCTTTGGCCGGGGGCGAGCTTCACGGTTTTCGAGGCGAGCGCCTTTCCCTCCGGAGTTTCGAGCGAAAGGTGAACCTCGAGCGTTTCGGCGGTCGGATTTGTGAGCGTCGCTCCGATTTCGGACTTCCGGCCCGGCCCGGTCACCACGACCGGAGAGTCGGGCTTGAGACCGACGCGGTCGGAGGCGGTTTTTTCTTCGACCGCGACCGTTTTCACCAGCTCCGCCGGAGCGGCGCTTTCGAGATAGACCGGGGCGGGGCCGAAGACCGTGCGGAAAGAGCCGTCCGGCGCGGTCCGGATCTCCTTTTTTTCACCTGTCATCGAAACGACGGTGACGGTTCCCGGCCGGGTGCGGAAGGTTCCGGCCATTTCGGAAGCGCCGTTCCAGACGACGGTGACGAAACGGTCCGTTTCCGGATTCCGGTAGACGTAACCGTAATTCACCTCATCGGAACCCTTCATTGGGAAATCGTAAACGCATTTTCCGAGTTCGCGGCCGAGCACCTGGCTGGCGTAGTAAGCCGGTTTCTTCTGCCCTTTGTAATCGAGCATGCCGAAGGAGTGTTCGGTGTAGTTCGGGTCCTCGCCTTCGTCCCAGAAACTGTAGACGAAGACGCGGCGGAAACCGAGCACGTGCTGGATGATGAGTCCGCGCACGAGGAACGCGGCCTTGCGTTCCGGCGTCATCTCCCCGACCGGATTGGCGACGTTGCAGTCGGTGTAGCCGAATTCGGTCGTGATCATCGGTTTGCCGGCGTCGCCGTACTTCGCCATGATCTCCCGGACTTTCGCGATGCGTTCGAAAAGTCCTTCGGGGCTGCCGGACGGATAGCCGGGCGGATAGACGAAGTCGGCCGTGTTGCCGAGGTAGTTGTGAATGTCGAGCACGTCGAAATGCTCTTTTGCTCCCGCCGCGTAGAACTTCTCGAGAAAGTCGAGCGAACGGCCGTCGAGGCAGACGGTCGGAGCATAAAGCAGCGCGTGCGGCACATCCGCCTTCAGCTCCCGGTTGATGTCGGCGACGCGCTTTGCATAGTCGGCCCCCCGGATGCCGTGCAGGTGCGGCTCGTTACCCGCTCCGTAGAGGTGGACGCCCATCCGGCCGCCGTTGGCATAATTGCGCTTGCCGGAGAAGGTCGTCGCCGCGATGCCGCGCTCGTAGAGCATTTTGAGGATTTCCGGGTAGCTCTCCCACCAGCGGATCGTTTTGAACGGCGTTTCGGCCAGCAGATCGAGCGCAACGGTTTCCCATTCGCGGGTGCGCTTGGCATGACGCGCTCCGCCGCCGCCCCAGAAGTGATTGATGGCCAGCATGTCGCCGAAGGTTTTCACGTCGATCGGTCCCGGCGCCGTCCAGGTGAACGGCTTGACGACCGGGTATTCGCCGTCGTCGTAAACCGCCGTCACGCCGTAGCTGCCGGTCTCTCCGGGCGTCAGCGGATAGACGACGGTTCTGACGGTCGCGGCCGGATATTCGCCGATCCGTTCGACGCCTTCTTCGGTGATTTTCGAAAACGGTTTCTGCGAGCGGTAGACCCGGTAACTTTTCACCTGCGAGGCTGAGCCGAAGCCGCTCCAGTCGAGCGTCAGGGCGCTTGAGCCGATGCCGCTTCCCGTCACGGCGACTTCGGGACGCTGGTTCTCGGGCAGGTAGGCGGTCCGGTCAGCTCCCTGCGGCAGCCGGTCGCCCCAGACCGCGACCTCGGAGAGGATCATCTGCATGCGGGCCGGATGCTTTTTGACCCGGAACCGGACATAGCGCGCCGCCGCCGGTTTTTCGAGTTTGAGTTCGACCGGTTCACCAAGTTTTTCAGCTTGGTTCAGAAGCCCTTCCGGGCAGTTTATGCTGCCGACCGAAACGAATTTCGCCCCGTCCGCCGACAGCAGAAGCTCGAAGGTCTCGAAGCCCTGCGTTTTCGTCTGCTGCGACCAGATTGCCGCGCGGGTGATGAGATAGGTGTCCTTCAGGTCGAGCGTGAAGGTTGCATAGTACTGGCCGCCCCAGTTGCCGAACGCCTGGCAGTTCCCGTCGGTGCCGCGCCGTCCGTCGAGCAGGACGCGGCAGGTGCCGTCCGGACGCGAACCGGTCTTCAGCATCTCTTCGGACTTCGTCGCATATGGCCCGTCTGTGACCCAGCTGAGTGTCGCGCCGGTGGCGAGAGCCGCTTCTCCGGCCGGGAAGGTGTTGCCGGCCGGGTTGCCGCTCAGCCGTTTTTCGCTGATCTTCACATCCGGGGCGACCGGAACGGCAATCGCTTCAGCCGCCTGCGCGCTTCCGGCCTCGTTGCCCCAGACCGCAACTTCGCTGATGACCTGCTGCGGGGAACCGTCGCGCACCTTGACCCGGAACTGCACATACTGCGCCGTGACCGGTTCGGAGAATGGGAGTTCGAGCGGAATGCCGAGCTTATTCGCTTCGCTCGACAGCCCGTCCGCGAATGCGCCGGAGGCGGCCGGAACGAAGGTTTTGCCGTCTGAGCTCACGAGGATTTCGACATCGCCGGATTTCTGGGTTTTATTGAACTGCGCCCAGACCGCCGCCCGGGTCAGGCCGTACGGCTTTTTGAGGTCGATCACAAAACTTTCAAAACGGGTCTTCGGCTGCCAGGAGCCGAATCCCTGACAGTCGCCCTCCGGTCCGCGCCGCCCGTCCAGCAGCGCCCGGAAGGTCCCGTCGGGCCGGGCCGCGGTTTTGGCGAATTCCGGGCTGGAGGCGAATGCCCCGTCCGTGACGACCGACAGGGTCGCCCCGGTTTTCAGGCGCGGTTCGCCGGCGGGGAAGGTGTTCGAACCCCAGCCCGGACGTTCGTTGTCGGTCAGCAGGAAGTCTGCCGCGCCGAGAGCGGTTCCGAACAGAAGCGCTCCGGCAGTCAGGTATGCGGATGGTCTCATTGTTTTTTCTCCCCGGTTATATTCATGACGGAATCGCGAACGATCAGTTTTGTATCCAGCGTTTCGCAGGGCAGACCGGCACGCTGGTTCTTCAGCAGTTCATCGAGGTACTTGACCGCGCGGTAGCCGAACTCGGTCAGCGGCTGCCGGACCGTGGTCAGCGCCGGGTGCAGGTAGCGGCCGTACGGAATATCGTCGAAGCCGATGATCGAGATGTCCTCCGGCACGCGCAGATTCGCATCCCAGCAGGCCTTGACCGCGCCGACCGCCATTTCGTCGTTCGTGCAGAAGACCGCGGTGATTTCCGGACAGGTCAGCAGGAGCTGCGTGCACTGGTTGTAACCGGCCTCGGTGGTCTCGGGCGTCGGCTGGTGCGGGATGATCCAGCCGGATTTGCGGTCCGGGCTGATCTTCGCCATGACGTCCAGGTAGCCCTGCAGCCGCTGCTGGTGGTTCTCGCTGTTCTCGAGCGCGTTGCAGAGAAAGCCGATCTTCGTGTGTCCGCATTCGGCGAGATACTCCATCGCCTTGACGGCGCCGGTGTAGGATTCGTTGTTCAGGAAGCCCATTTTCGGGGCGTTCGTGCTGCCGTTGACCAGCATGACCGGAATCTCCGATTCGATGAGCTGCGGCAGCTGGTCGGTGACCCGTTCCGGCGGGAACAGCACGACCGCGTCGCAGCGACGTTCGCGGATCAGCTGCAGCAGAGGCTTCGCATCGGGGGTGATCCGGTAGAAAATCACCGTGACGTCGAGCAACCCGCCGTCGCTGTAATCGGCCACGCCGTCGAGCACCTGCGAGATATACTCGTTCACGAGCGAGGTGTCCATGACGACGATGACGCCGATGTTGATCCGCCGCTCGCTCCCCTTGGTCGGCGCAAAGTTGAACTTCTCGACTACCGCCGAGACTTTGCGGCGCATCGCTTCGCTCACATCGGTCCGGTTGTTGATGACCCGCGACACGGTGGCGAGCGAAACGCCCGCCTCTTCCGCCACGAGTTTGATGTTGATCTCTTTCTTATGTCTGGCCATGATTCCGGGCGACCCCCTGTTGATTTATTTTCGTAAATTAATTATGATACAGAATCGTCAAAAAAGCAAGTGTGAAAAAATTTATTTTCGAAAAAAAATAAAGAATCGTTATTTTATTGATTGTGCTTGACTTTATCATCAATTAAATTATATTACGAAACGATATAATAAATAAATTTACTATTTGGGAATGAGAGGAAGTCATGAGCGACCTGAAGCTGTTTTTCCGTTACATCACTCCGTCGATGCTCGGGATGCTGATTGCAGGGGTATACAGCATCGTGGATATTTTTTTCGTCGGCATCGCGGTGGGCGAAGAGGGATTGGCGGCGATCTCGCTTGCCTTCCCGGTCGTGATGCTGGTCTACGGCATCGGCGACATGATCGGCACCGGTGCGGGAATCCTGATTTCCCGGGAACGCGGCTGCGGGAATGCTGCCGAGGCGAACCGTTTTTTCAACCGGATGCTGCTGATGGAGCTGCTCGCGGGGGTTCTGCTGCCGCTGCTGGTCATTCCCTGGCTCGGTCTGATCCTGACCGGTTCCGGCGCGACGCCGGAGCTGCTGCCGGGGGCGTACAGCTATACGGCGATCCTGCTCGGCGCGGGCGTCATGCAGATGGTGGCGATGGGGCTGATGACCGCGATCCGCAACGACGGACGGCCGATTCTGGCCATGTGGCTGGTCGTGGTCGGGCTGGTCGGCAACATCGGGCTCGATGCGCTTTTCATGATCGGGCTCGGCTGGGGGCTGGTCGGCGCGGCCGTGGCGACGGTGCTCGCACAGGGGATGGCGATGCTCTGTTCGCTGGGCTATTTTTTCACGCGCTATGCGGGGCTGGGCGTGCGCATCCGGGAGATGCGGCTTTCGCGGGAGTGCGGCCGGATTCTTTCGCTCGGCATTCCGACGTTCGGCAACCAGCTTTCGATCGGCGCGATGCTGTTCTTCCACAACTGGCAGAGTCTCGCCTACGGCGGCGTAGTGGCGCTCGCCGCCTACACGGTCATCAGCACGGTCGAATCGGTCGGTTCGATGCTCATGACCGGCATGGGGGCCGGAGTTCAGCCGCTGGTGAGTTACTTCTTCGGCGGCGGCCGCTGCCGACGCGGACACCGGATCGGCAATTACGGAATGGTTTCGGCCTTTCTGCTCGGCATTGTGATGATGTTCGCTTCCATGGTCGCCTGCCGCTTCGTGCCGTGGAGCATGGGGCTCTCCGGCGAGGCGGCGGAGGAGGCGGCGCACGGAATTCTGATCGGGTCGTCCGCGTTCCTGCTGCTGGGCGTGGTCCGGGTCGGCAGCGTTTATTTTCAGGCTTCGGGCCGGATTATTCCGGCTTCGATCTTGATTTACGGCGATTCCTTCTGTATATTGCCGTTGTGTCTGCTGGTGCTGCCGCTCTTTTTCGGACTCAACGGAGTCTGGGCGGCGATGCCGGTGTCACGGATTTTTCTCTTCGGGCTGCTGCTGTTCTTCCTGCGGCGGCGCCGGGAAGGGAACAGCATGAGGGTTTTGAATGGGTGTTGACAGAACATACGCGATCCGGCAGCACAGGCGGTTCATGGACAGCTGGTTCAAGCTCGACCGCAACTATTGCCGGCTGCTGAAAAGATGGGATATTTCAATCAATACGCTCTGGGTGCTCGAGCATCTGCAGCGCCATCCGGAGGGCGGGGAGCCGGCCGTGCTGGCCGATCAGGTCAATATGTTGCGCCAGACGATGACGCTGACGCTCGACCAGCTGGAAAAGCGCGGCTATCTGTGCCGCACACCGCATAAGACCGACCGCCGCCGCAAGATCGTGACGCTGACTCCGGCAGGGCAGGCGTTTGCCGCCGAGGTTCTCGATGTGGTGACGGGGTTCGAGCTGGCGGCGATGGAAGCGCTGACTGGCGAAGAACTCGAAGCGCTGGTCGAGAACTCCGTGAAGTATCAGGAAGCGTTCGAAAAGAGCCTCGAAAGCGAAAGTAAAAACGGCAGCGGCGAATAGCCGGGGAGGGGAAAGCGATGCGTTTCCCCTGGTCCCGGAATCCGTTTATGGAATGACGCCGAGGTTTTTCAGGTCTTTCTCGAGCTTTTCGGGATTGAACACTTCGCCCGGGCGCCATTTGCCGTTGTATTCGAGGGTCGGGACAACCCAGTCGTCGCCGCCGTTCACATCGATGACTTTTTCGATGACGTTCCGGGATTCCTCCTCAATCTCATGATAATCGAATGGAATGTTGTGCTCCTTGAGCCATTCCACCGCATGTCTTGTATGGGGACACTGGTCCCAGCCGTAAACCTGCAGTACCATATTGCACCTCCTCTTCTTAAAGGTTGCTTTTATCATAGCATGACTTTCCGTGAAATACAAGTTCGGGAGGCGATTATCCGCCGATCTTCGCGCGGTTCCGGAAAGCGTCGACGCCGTCGGCGATCGCTTCGGCCGTCCGCTGCTGCGCGGCCGGGTCGGCAAGCTTTTTCTCCTCTTCGGGATTCGAGATGAATCCGGCTTCGACCAGCAGGGCCGGGCAGGCGGAACGGACCAGCACCCGGAAGCGGGCGAACCGGATGCCCCGGTCCGGCAGCCCGGATTTCTCGATGAGGCGCGACTGGATTTCACGGGCCAGAATCATATCGTTCCAGAGCGAACGTGCCGCCTGCGGCACGGCCGGCGGTCTGCTGTCCGCCGGGTCGTTGGTGCTCGGCACGCCGTCCGGCGTCAGCAGGTAAATCTCGGCGCCGGAGACCGTTTTGTCGCGCGCGGAGTTGTGGTGGATCGACAGGAACAGATCCGCATCGCGTTCACCCGGCAGGTCGCCGCGCGCGTTGAGCGGCAGGAACCGGTCGTCGTCGCGGGTCATGATGACCCGGCAGCCGCGCTTCTCCAGTTCGGCGCGGAGCTTCCGGGCGAGGGCGAGATTCAGCTCCTTCTCCTGGTGCAGCGTTCCCGGCGCGCCGATCTCCCGGCCGCCGTGACCGGGGTCGATGACGATGGTGCGGAGCGGACGTTTGAGGCGGGGCGTCATGGAAAGCAGCGGTTCGATGACGGTTTTCCGATCGGTCCCGGTCACTTCTCCGCCGGCGCCCGCGGGCGTGGTCAGATAAACGAGCGTGCCGTTGATGCGGCCTTCGCGTCTGCCGGGTTCGAGCTTCAGGCAGTTGCGTCCTTTCTTGTGCAGAAACGGGTCCGAGCTGCATCCGGCGGGGAACAGCAGCAGGAGTCCGAAGAGAAAAAGCGGCAGGAGGCCGCGGCATCCGGGTCCGGGTGTTTGCATATCATCCTCCATCTGGTTGACCGGATAAAGTATATCATGCCGGAGGCGCGAAAGCAAACTTGAAAACCGGCTGCGCCGGATTATCTTATGCTGTTACCGCATGAAACCGGAAAGGAGAGGTGAAGGGATATGGGCGAGACGCCGTCCAGGTCCGATATCAGCCCGGCGGACGGGGAAAACCTCGACGAAGCGTGGGCGCTGAACCATTTCTTCGGAAAGAGCCTTGAGAACGTAACCGCGCTTTTCCTGAGCGACGGCGGGATTGCGGGACGCCGAGCTGCATCGCCGGAGCGCTGGAGCTTCGGCTGGAGTATGAGCCGGAGGCGGTCCGCGGTATCGGCGGCCCGGTTCTCCGCTGCCTCGAATCCAGCCACTCCGGTTTTGATTTCTCCGGCGGGGACGATCTTTACGGAGAACTCAGGATGCGGCCGGAGGTGCTGAAGAAGCGGATTGCGGCGCTGCTGTAACCCGGATCTTGCATGAAATGTGCGCCAAGCGGTTTCGTTTTCAATTTTTTTTCGCGGCGGACTTGCAAAAGCCGCACCGCGACATTATATTGACTCCATCATGAAGAATCTTTTCCGCACACAGCTTTTATTGGCCGAAACAGTCACTGTTACCGGCCCGGCCGCAGCATAACTCGGAGATGCGGCCGGGCTCGCAGCAGCGGCGACGTCCGTTGCACCCTCTTCTGAGAACCCCTCCCGGCGTTCGTTCCTGATTTCCCATTGGGACCATGTTGTCCCGGAATCCCGCGTGTCGCGGTGTGTCTTGCCGGGGGGAATTGTACCCATTCTGCAGACAAACGGCGAACTGATGAGGAGTTACGGCCATGGAAGCGATTCAATATGACAATGACGGAAGTTTCAGACCGGCGGAACCCGCCCCCGCCCGGTTGATGAAGGGAGCGGAAATTGCGGTCCGCACTCTCGAACAGCTTGGTGTGGAAACGGTTTTCGCCTATCCGGGCGGTTCGGCGATCGAGTTTCACCAGGCGCTGGCGGATTCATCAATCCGGGTGGTCCTGCCGCGCCACGAACAGGGCGGCGCTTTCGCCGCGAACGGCTATGCGCGCGCTTCGGGCCGTGTCGGCGTCTGCATGGCGACGAGCGGTCCCGGCGCGACGAATCTGCTGACCGGCGTCGCCGATGCCTATATGGACTCCATTCCGATGGTGATCATCACCGGGCAGGTCGAAAGCGGCCTGATCGGAAAGAATGCGTTTCAGGAGACCGACATCATCGGCATGTCTCGCCCGATCGTGAAGCACAGCCGCCTGGTGCTTCATGCCGGAGAGATCGCGCCGGTCCTGGTCGAGGCGTTCCGCCTGGCGCGCTGCGGCCGCCCCGGACCGGTCTGGATCGATATCCCGAAAGACATTCAGCAGCAGATATCCGCATTCCGGTTCGACGATCATCCGGAACCGCGCCGGGAGAAGCTGCCTCCGCCGGTCGCTGCGGAACGAATCGCGGAGATCCGCGAGGCGATCCGCCGTTCGGAACGCCCCTGCATCGTGGCCGGGGGCGGAGTCATCGCGGCCGGCGCGTCGGAGGAGTTGTTCCGGTTCGCCGATTCATACCGGATTCCGGTGGCAACGACTCTGATGGGAATCGGCTCGTTTCCGGAGACGCACCCGCTTTCGCTGAAGTGGCTCGGCATGCACGGTTCGTATTACGCGAATTACGCGGTGAACGAATGCGACCTGCTGCTGGTGCTCGGCGCACGGTTCGCGGACCGTTCGACCGGCCGCGCGGACCGGTTTGCTGAACACGCTTTCATCGTCCATATCGATATCGACGAGTCGGAGATCAATAAGAATGTCCGTGCCGGCCTCGGCCTTGCCGCCGATGTGAAGGAGGCGCTTGCGCTGTTGAACCGGGAGCCGTTCGACACCGGCTGCAGCGCGTGGCTGGAGACGATCGCCGGCTGGAAGCGGGAGCAGCCGTTCCGATACCGGCGCGAACCCGGCAGACTGAAAGGCCAGCAGGTCGTCGAGGCGCTTTCGCGGCTCTGCGGGGAGGAGGCGATCTTCGTCCCCGGCGTGGGGCAGCATCAGATGTGGACGGCGCAGTTCGGCACTTATACGCGGCCGCGCCGGCTGCTGACCTCGGGCGGACTCGGCGCCATGGGCTTCGGGCTCCCGGCCGCCGTGGGGGCGAAGCTCGCCCTGCCGGAGGCGACGGTCGTCAACATCGACGGCGACGGCTCGTTCCAGATGAACATTCAGGAGCTCGGGACGGTTTCCACCGAGGGGATCGGCATAAAAATGGTGATTCTGAACAACCAGCATCTCGGGATGGTCGCCCAGCTGGAAGACCGTTTTTTCGGCAGCCGCCGCGGCAATACGGATTTGCGTGTCGGCGGAGGGCGGCCGTTTCCGGACTTCGTCGGCATCGCACGCTCTTACGGGATTCCGGGGCGCGACGTGTACGATGCGGCGGAGCTTGAGGACGCGATCCGCGAGATGCTCGAGACGCCGGGGCCGTTTCTGCTCGACTGCCACACCGTCTATCAGGACCACGTGCTGCCGATGATTCCGGGCGGAAAAACCTGTCGCGACATCATGACCGAGTGACGTCCGGCGCGGCGCGGCGTTCGGCGAGCCGGGTGACGGCCGCCGCGCCGCAGAAGACCGGAGCGGCGCACGGTGCGCTGTTCCGGACGATTTCGCCCCGGGGGTCGAGGGTTTCCGTGACGATGCGCACCACAGGCAGATAGTCGTCGTTGCAGGCTTCGCAATGCAGGATCTCCGTTTCGAGGAACGGATTCCCCGTGCGGAGCGGCAGCTCCGTCAGCACGCCGAACTCCCCGGATTCAAGTTGTTTCCGGAACGCTTTGAGGTCGGGGGGCAAATTGAGCTGCCGCAGGGAGAAGAAACGGACGAACGGACGGCCGCAGCGGCAGACCGGCGCGGACTTGAGCGTGTTCCAGACCATCGCCGCCGGAGTCAGGATCAGGACGCCCGCTTCGGCGGCCCAGAACAGATACCACTCCCAGGCGCTGACGACCCGGTCCCCCATGGCGCGGAAGCCGTCTTCCGCCACAAAGCGCATCACCCGCGACAGCCTCAGGGGATCGAAGATAAGCCCGAGGCTCCAGAATTCATTCAGAATCCAGACCCAGCCGACCCAGCTGAGGTAGACCGACCAGGCGCCGAGCGCCAGCGCCGCGATCCGGAGGCCGATGGGCGACCGGCAGCGGCAGGACCGGGCGATGACGGAGATCCCTCCGCCGTTCAGGGCGGCGAGAACGAAGAGGGCGAGAAGGCCGACCGCCGCCCAGGGCAGTTCATAACTCGCCAGCGCATAGAGAAAGCTGCCGGCCGGCAGGACGAGCAGCATCCACAGCAGAAGGCCGATGAAGCATTTTTTGCCGAATGGACCGCGTGACGGCCGGAACGGTTCCCCGCCGGAATGGCGCGTCTCCGGTGCAACGGGCAGCGGCGGGAGCTCGTCAGCCGCTCCTCCCGCATTGCGGGCGATTCCGGCTTTCAGGCGGTCGACCGCGTCGACGAGCTTCTGCCATTCGGGGGAGGGGCCCGGTTCGTCGAGCCCGCGCTTCGCCGCCAGGACGGAGGGCAGGACCAGAAACGGCCAGAGCAGGTTGGCCGTCAGGAGATTTCTCCGCAGATGGCGCTTCAAGGCCCGTCTGACGCATGCCGGACATCCGGCGATGCGGTATTTATTCCACTCGACTGCACAGAGCAGAAAGACGCATCCGGTCACATGCCGCACCTTGACGCCGCCGCAGGCGCGGCCGCAGCAGGGGCAGAGATCGGCGCTTTCACTCCGGGGTTCCGGCTGTTCCTCCAAGGTCGTCTTCTCCCGTTCGGTTGATCTCGTATCGCATAAGATAGCCCGTGCTTCCGGGTTTTGCAAGCCGGAGCGGGTCAGACGGCGCCGGGATACACATATTCTCCTTTCGGGAAGACGGCCGGGACGAGCGCGAGAAAGACCGCAGCGAACAGGAGTCCGCAGCAGTAGAGCAGAAGCAGACTCTGGTAACGGCTGACCGTCATCGTTCCGAGCATCCACTCCGGCGCGAGCATTTCTCCGCCGAGCAGCAGCGAGGTGACGAATCGCGACAGCCCGGAGCCGCCGCAGGAGAACGCTCCGGAGAGCGCCATCGCCATGACCTTGTTGCCGGGGGAGGCGAGCGCCATCATTTCTGCCGAAGCCGCGATTGAGACGGCGGCGATGCCGAGACTGTACAGGAAGAGCAGGCCCGCGATGACCGGACAGGCCGCCGCGCCGCCGTGGCCGATGAAGAAGAGCATGAAATTGACGGCGAAGAAAAGCGCGTGAAAGAGCGGATAGAATCTCCGGGGACCGGCCAGGCGAAGCAGCTTCCCCGCGCAGAGATAGCCTGCCAGCATGCCGGAGAGGGCGGCGCCGGAAATGAAAACGATGACGTTGTCCGGCGCGCCGAGCTGGTTTTTCAGGCAGAGGATCATCAGCGGAACCGTCCCGAAGGCGGCGAGATTCAGGACGAAGAGATAGGTCGAAAAACCGGTCAGTGCCTTGTTGCCGATTGCGCGGGCCAGGCCGGTGCGGAATCCGGCCGTGCCGCGTTCGGGAATTCGGAAATCCGGAATCCGGGCGATGGCGGCGGCGCGGCCGGTGAAGATGATCGCAGCGAGGAAAAGGACGCCCTGCAGTGTTCCGGCCGACGGCTGCCCGCCGATTGCGGCTCCGACCGCGAAGAGGAAGAGCGTCGCGGTCAGCTGGTGGCAGAAGCGCATGTTGCAGAAGAAGCCGGTGCGCCGTTCCCGGGTCAGAAAGGTGTCGAGCAGCGGGAACCAGCCGGCGATGAATCCGGTCAGCGACAGCGCGAAGCAGAGGATCGCCGTGATGAGGACCGTCACGCTCCAGGCGCCGAACCACGGGGCCGAGGCCGCTGCGAAATAGGACGCAGACGCCAGGATGCAGGCCGTCAGGATCACGCGCTTTTCTCCGGCCGCCGCGACGAGCGCGGCCATCGGAATCAGGCAGCAGCCGTTCAGCAGCGGCAGGACGGAGGTGGTGAGCATCGAAAGGGTGTCGCCCGCGCCGAGCATTCCGGCGAAGAGGATGACGACCGCGCTGTCGGTCAGCGTGACTTCGCCGAGAAAGCCGCAGCAGGAGGAGACGACGGCGGCACGTTCCGCCTTGCGCCGCAGCGCGGGAGTCGGTTCGGCCGGAGCGGACAGGGGCGCGGCGACCGACTCCGCCTTGCAGTTGATTGCAAACCAGTGCATGACAGGGCTCCGGAATAAGGATTGCTTTGCCTTATATATTACCGGAGAGTGCGCCGGAAGTCAATTTGCGTTTCGCGGTTCGGGCCGGATAAAAATGTGAATGCCGTCACATTTCCGGCCGGTGCCCTTTGCTGAAAATTCATGCGGTTCATCGCGGCGAATCGTGAAAGAGATCGCGGGGAGGGACAGGAAGGGAGCCATGCACGCATTCGGAACCGGAGCCGGTCTTCCGCAGAAGAAAGCCTGTTATTGTTCCCTGTGCTTACGGTGGCGGGGCAGAAACATATTCCGGGCACTCCGGGGCCGCTCTGAAGTGAATATATTCCCAGGTTCGCCCATCTCGCACAATTTTCTCGACCGGCTTGCGCCGCATCGGGAACGGCTCCGGAGGCCCCGGGGGGGAACAACGCCGGACCGATTCCGTAATTTCCTTCCGGCGGGGAAGTTTCGTTCCCCGCCTGATCTGTTTCGTCAACGGATGCGGAGGATGACCGGATAGTCGCGGAGAATCATGTTTTTCAGCCGATAGCCTTCGCCTTCCTGTTCGAACCGGACCGGATGAACGGTTCCGGAAAGCGTATCGACCGCTTCCATATGCCGCAGCTTTGGTCCGGAAACGATGAGATCGACGGCTTTGCCGGTGTTGCCGTCCCGCATTTTGACGGCGGCCCAGTAGGGGATGATGTATTCACCCGAATCGTTGCGCAGGACTCGGCCGACGAAGGCGTCCGTTTCTCCGTCCACCCGGAATGAGAGCTCTTCGCTCGGCCGGCAGGAGTTGTCGAGGACGGCTGCAACATTGCGGAGTGCGTACCATGCCTCCTTGCGTTGTCCGTCCGGCAGGATGAGTCCCCATTGATATTCGCCGGTTTTCACCGGTTCGAGCGACCACCAGCAGGTCGGGCCGATTCCGTAAAAGAGGTGATAGGTGTAGAGCCTTGCCAGGAATTTCGCCTGGGATTTGGCCGAGACGTAATAGGAGCCGCCCGCGGGATTGTCTCCGGTGTTGACGCCGGTTTCGCTGACGTTGATTTCGAGCCGCGGATTGTATTTCCCGAGCAGCTTTCGAAAGGCGGTGATCTGTTCGCCGTAATCGCGGTATGGCTCCGTGTACGAACGTTTTCCGTCTTTGCTGACGGCCCCGGCCGCTTCCGGAAATGTGTCCCGGCCCCGGAGCTCCTTGTAGATATGGACGCCGATCCGGTCCACTTTGCCGGCCAGTCCGGCGGCCAGAACCGCCTCCGTCCAGCCGAAGTCGAACAGAGCCGTTTCAATCTCAATCGGTGTCTGCGGGTCGAGTTGCCGGACCCGTTCCGCCGCCGCGCCGACCAGCGCCACATAGTATTCCCGATAACCGGGAAGATCGTCCGGAGAGACGGTGTCGCCGTAAAAATTCTGCTCGTTGGCCAGGGACCAGACGGCGACTTTTCCCCGGAGTTCCCCGACAACGGCCGCAACCGCTTCGACATATTCCCGTACGACACGTTCCGGTGCGGCCCGGTATTCGCCGAACGAAGGCAATTGAAGGAAACGGTAGATCAATTTGACTCCGTTCTTTTGCAGATACTCCGCATTTGGAATTTCCGCGCGGGTGCAGGGCGGCTTTCCGGTTCGGTGTCGTGAAAGGAAGGAGTTATTGGATACAAACAGCCATTGCGCACCGCTGTCGAAGATGTCGTCATAGAATTTCCGATAATCAAATGTGCCGCTTCCGAGCGGATTACCGGCCGTGGCCGTACCGCCGCGGCCGGCTGCCGCATAATTGACGCCGTCCGTACCGAAAGCTTCGACCTCCCGCAGCTGAAAATAGTATCGGCGTTCCCCTTCCGCACGAAGCCGGGTCGCAATGACCTTCACGAATTTTACCGGGATCGGTTCGAAATCGAATGCGAAGGAATCTTTGCCCGCGGGCAGCGCCTGACAATTTTCCATCTCCGCGACCCGGGTCCAGCTGCTGCCGTCATTGCTGCAGAGAATGTGGAAATCGACGGGGAATCCGTCAAGATTGCTGCCGTGGCGCGGCTTCAGGGCAATCCGGCTGATCCGTTCGTGTTTTTTCAGTTCGATCATACACCACTCTTCGACTTCGGGGGAGTAGTGCATGGCGGAGGAGTAGACGGTGTTGTGGACATCGGCGAGCTCTTCGCCGTCGTTCAGCCAGCAGGCGGACCAGAGAGCTCCCTTGGTTTCAGGAGTATTGGCAAAGAATTCGTTGCCGCAGATGGCTGCGCCGAAGATATTTCCGGCAGGGATTTCCCGTGAGGTGCGCGCCCGGAGCCCGGCGACCGGGCCCGTGAAGCCGAGCTGGTTGGGCAGCTTCGACGTCACGGCGGGGGGAGGCTGCGGAATGCCGGTGAGCGTGGTTTCCCGATATGCGTCATCGTCCTGTCCCGCGGTGGCTGAGGCCATGCCGACATATTCCGCGGACAGCATCTCTTCGCCGTCCGCCGGTAGCAGACGGATCGACTTGACCTGTATCCTGATGCCGTTTGACGCGGCCGGATCGAACCGCAGCCGTGCGACGGTTCCGGTCCAGAGCGGATTGTTGCGGCAGTCAATCCGGTAAACTTGGAATTCCGTGGAGGGCTCCACTTGGAACGGCAGACTGTTCTGCTGCGAAAAAACCTCTGTCGGAGCGGCGAAAAACAGCTCCCCGACCGTTTTGCGGTCGGCACGCATCACGATTTCACAGATCGGGAACTGCGCGGCGGAGAACATGACGTCCGGAGAGACGATGGAGCTGTCGCGGCCGCTGACAAATGATATCGCATCAGCGGTGAATCGGGTTTGATTCATATCTCGCGGGCTCCAGCCGGAAAGACGGCCGGAGCCTCCGAAGTTCCAGGCCGGTCCGGTTTCGGCGGCGGCAAGCGCCGCCGGAAAAACGGAAATGATGCAAATCAAAGAAAACAGGAACAATACGTACGGTCGATTCATCTTTCTCAGCTCCTACAGTGTGTCGAGTTTCGGCAGAATAACCTGGGTCCGATAGTAATAAGCGTTTCCGCCGATGATCGGATGATCCTTGTCGTCGAATGAGTTCCAGCTGTGGTTCCGGACGTCGCCGGAAACGTGCAGGACCGGCAGACTGCCGTTGTGGAGCCCATCGGGGTAGAGGAAGCCATAGGAACCGGCGCAGAGGCACCAGGAAAGTGCGCTGCGGCTGGCAAGACGGCTGAGCGGCCGGTCGAATTTGAGCCCATATGCATTGACTGAATAATTATCGCGGATAAAGCCGTAATGCGCCTGGTAGGAGTTATTTGCGCTGTCGGTGTTCCAGGGGATGAGAGGAGCGGCATTGTCGCAGTAGAGCACTTTGGGCCGATTGATGATAATTCCGCCGGTGATCCGAACCAATGGAGCTCCCAGGTAACCATTGGCGGCAATGAGCCCCAGCCCCGCATATCGGGTGAACATCAGATATTTCCCTTCGAAACGGCCGCCGTTTCCTGGTTCGACCGTTTCCGAGGCAGCCGGCATGTTGCCTCTGTTGTCATCGGTGTACATGAATACTCCGAGACCGATCTGCTTGAGATTGCCGATGCACGTCGAAGTCCGGGCGGCCGCTCGTGCACGCTGCAGTGCCGGCAGCAGCATCGCCGCGAGGATTGCGATGATCGCAATGACGACGAGCAGTTCGATCAGGGTGAAGCGGGTTCTTTTCATTTCTGTCCTTTCCGCGGAGCAAAGTATGCCCGCTTACCGTTGGTTGCGTTTGAAATATTTGAGCAGCACCTTTTTGCGGGCGGTATCCGTCTGGGCCGGTTCGTTGTCCTGCGGATTCTCGGTGTGTTCGACGCTCCAGCCGTTCCATTCGCGGAAGGCGTGGTAGGTCCAGTCCCAGCCGTACTCCTCGAAGAGTGAGATGCAGTCCTCTAAATAGCGTTCCGCGCCGGGGGCCCACCGGACCGCCGAGAATTCGCCGACGTAGATTCGCGCTCCGTAACGCTGCTGGAAGTCGCGCACCGGTCGCAGATGTTCGATCAGCGCCTGCCGGTTGCAGGCGGAGTCTGGATAGCTCGCCATGCCGTCTTTTCCCGCGACTCCCCAATTGTTGTTTACTCCCTGGTGCGTATACCCGCCCGGCCAATACATATGAAGCTGATAGATGATGTTGTCCAGCGGCAGGGGGGACAGGTAGCGGAACGCCTGCGGCGAGCACCAGTCGTTTGATTCGACGATGATGGGGGTTGCCGGATCGATCCTGCGAATTTCCTCCGCCGCAAGTTTTTGCGCCGTCAGGTAGTCAATGCGGCAGGGGCGTGACTGCATCGGTTCGTTGACGAGATCGTAGGCCCACAATGCCGGTTTGTCTTTCAGCCGGGAGGCGATTTTTCTCCAGGTTTTCAGAAAGGCATCGAAATGTTCCGGGCTGTCAAGCATTCCGAGGTCGGGCGAACGGCCTCCGGGCGGAGAATGGAGGTCGACAATCACCCGCAGCCCGAGCTTTTCCGCACGATCCAGAACCTGCTCCAGTTCAATCAGTTTGGCATCCACCCACCGGAGATATTCCGCGACATCCCGGTCTGTGTCGTTTTGGCCCCAGTTCCGGACAAGCTGCCAGCGGATCAGGGCGGCTCCCCATGAGCGAAGCTCTTCCAGGTCGCCTTCCCGCAAAGCAGCCGGAGACATGGCTCCCCGCAGCGGCGGAATGGATTTCACCTGTTCCGAATATTGCACCCGGTAGTTGTTCGGCAGCTTTTGCGGCGGAAAAATTTCCGAAATATCCTTGACGGTTGTCTGCAGGTTACGGAATTCAACCCTGCCAGAACTCTCCTCCAGCCCCAGCATCAGTTTTCCGCCCGTCGCTCCTTCCGGGACGAGGAAGGAGATTTCCAGTTTCTTCCAGCCGAATGTTCCCCGAAGACCGGAGGGAGAGCGCCAGACGTCGCGCCCGTCCTTGCGGTAATGCAGCAGAAATTTGACTCCGTTCCAGGCGTGACGCGGAACGGAGACGTTTTCCGCCCGGCATTCAACCGTCAGCCGCAGGGAGCGGCCGCGGTATGCCGCAACATCGAACGGCATCGAGACAGCATGGCGGACGCTCTGCGGTCGAAGTGACGCCGGCACGTCGATCGCAAGCACATCGAAGCCGTTCTCATTTCTGACGCTTGCCGAATCGATCCAGTTCCAGCTTCCCCCTTTCCCGAGATCGATTTGATGACATGTCTCCGCCGAAACCGCTGCTGCCAGAACAAAGATTGCGGCGCAGAAAAATATCCTGCATATCTGATTCATTTATCATCCTTCCGGGAAGAGAGGCTATTGGTTGCGCTTGAAATACTTGAGCTGCGGTCACGGTTTTCCGGTGGTTCCGTTCCAGGAGGTACACCAGAAGCTGCCGCCTTCGTCTTCGGCCAGGTTGCCGCCTTCCGGAATGTCGTTTGCCGACATGGGGGTGACGTGCCCGTCGGCAAATCCGATGTTTCCGCCTGTTCCGTTCCGATGACGCCAGTAGCGGTTGGTCATGTTTTCGCGGTTGATTGCGGCCGGATCGTCCCACGAGCCGGTCTTGTTCACGTCGAAGACCGCGGCGCGGCCGCTCGGATTGCGGATTGCTCCGATTTTAACGTTTCCGCCGGGATCGTTGGTCAGGGACGCATAGCCGCCGACCCGGTTGATCCCGTAATGGTTCTGAAGAGTGCTCGGCGTATACGGCTCGGTGCTGCTCGGACAGGCGAACGGTCCGATGGGCCTGTTGATGCCGCTGGAGTCTTTGGGGGCGAAGCAGTAATCTGTAATTTCGATGCCCGGACTGTAGATCGACATCAGCATATCCAGCCATTTGCCGCTCCAGGAGCCAAGCCCGAGATTGCAGTTGGAGGCGGGAACAACATCGTTGTTGCCGTCGATGTACATGGCCAGAAATGTCCCGATCTGCTTGAGATTGTTGACGCAGGTGATGTCGCGGCTCCGGGCGCGCGCCTGATTCAGCGCCGGCAGCAGCATCGCCGCGAGGATTGCGATGATCGCAATGACGACGAGCAGTTCGATCAGGGTGAAGCGGGTTCTTTTCATGTTCGTCCCATCCTTTCGATGTGGTTTAGGAAACGCGTTATCTTGAGCGGCAAAAAAATACCGGAACTCACTCCGCACGGCCGGTGGTTTCGGAAAAGGCGAATGTGACCGGTATTTTGAGTTGAACGGGTTCTTTGCCGCCTTCAATCCGGGCGACGAGCTTTTCAAGGGCAGTGACACCGATCTCATAATCATTGGTCAGTGCGGTGATGAAACGGTCTGTGGCAAGACGGGTGCTGCTCTGGCCGTCGAAGCATCCGACCGCGGCGGCAGGATACCGGGCGGCGATGCAGCGCGAGGCGCCGCGCGCCAGCTGCGGAGCGGTTGCGACGACCGCGTCGTATCGGCCGGTTGCCAGCAGTTCGGCGGCAAGCCGCTCTCCGTCGGCTTCCGTATAGTCGCTGTAACGGATCGCCTCCGGCGGAATCCGGACCCCGGCCCGGCGGATTCCGGCTTCGAGCTGCGGAATGATCGAGGTGTCCTCCTTCCCCGCCAGCCAGCAGAAGCTGCGGCGGCCCTTCTCACGCAGGTGCGAGACGATGCCGAAGGCGGAGTGCTCGTAATCGCTTGCGACGAACGAAAGCGAGGCGCTGCCTTCCGCTCCGGGCAGCGAAGTCAGGAAAATCCGCGGCCCGCTCAATGCGGCAAGTTCGTTCCAGTAGCGGTCGGAGCGGTGAACGCCCCAGATCAGAAGTCCGTCGAGAAAGCCCGACTGGAACAGCCCGGCATAGTGGTTGTTCTCCTGAAATTCCGGGCGGTTGAACAGCAGAAGCAGATTGTAGCCGGTCCGGCAGAGCGCCTTTTCGATGCCGGAGAGGATCTCGACGAAGTGTGTGTCGTTGAAGGCGTTGTGTCCCATCTCCTCCTGAGGCGGCACCAGCAGTCCGATGACATTGCTGCGGCGTTTGAAGAAACGCTGGGCGTTCACGTTCGGAACGTAATTCAGCGCCCGTGCCGCTTCGCGGATTCTCTCCTGCGTCTTTTCCGGAATCGGCAGTTCGCCGCTGCGGTGGTTCAGGACCCGCGACACGGTGCAGGTCGAAAGACCCACATGGCGGGCCAGTTCGCGGATGGTGCAGCTCTTTTTCGCAGGGTCGGGCATCAGGCTTCTCCGTCTGTTTAGATAACACGTTTATTGAACACGTTATTTATTATACCAAAAAAGAAGCGGAATGTCAAGAGCCCGGTGAATGATTTCCGGATTTTTTTCGTGAAAATGAAACGGGGGAACGGGGAAAGCGGAAACCTTCCCGCCGCTCCCCCGCGGATTTCAATTTTCTTCGGCCCACGCGATATGAAAGTCGCCCGTAACGTTTTCGAGCACATATTTCGGCCCGACACCGTCATATTCGAGCCGGGCTTTCAGCACGGATGGCTCAAGCACGGTCCGGTGCTGCTCCGGCGGATAGAAGCGGACCGAGTCGACGTGACCGGCCTCCGGACGGAACACCACGCGTGCGTTTGCGACTCCCCGAAGGAGAATCCGCCGCCTGACACCCGGCATGCCGGAGGTAGCCTCCCGGCACGACACCCTGCCGTGTTTCATGCCGAGGAATACGCGGCACTCGCGGTTGACGGCGCGTTCGGCGGGATAGCAGGCGGAACCGTTTCTGATCAGCGCGTCGGCGCCGGTGAACAGCGGG